>NZ_JBSRVI010000100.1:0-14255 GCF_055134445.1 Arcticibacterium sp. | reverse complement strand
TATATCTTCTTTGAATGTCTGTGGTGCTATAACTGATAGTTCTATAAATGTGGCCTTCTTTTTCGTTTCCTACGCCCGTTACGTCCCAGTAGCTAAAAAAGTTAACTTCTACAGCATGTAAAGCATCACGAACTTCTGAAAACTTAGACTTACGAACAATGGCTTCTATTTTTTTCATTTTTGTTATGATTTTGAAATTAATGTAAAATTATATTTTGGTTTTAAATGTAAAGAAAAAATATTCAAAGGGAATTAAAACAATTTGGCAAATTTAAATTCGATTACCATTTGCTATGAAAAATACAATTTATAATCTGATATGTTCAATTGAAATACCGAGAAGTAAACCCCTATTTTACAATAACAATTATTGCCTTTGAGCCAAAAACGAAAGAATGTTCTGCATTTGATCTAATTATCAAAACAAGCAAAAGATATCATACGCACATCACTTATTTCCAGTATTTTATATGTTTTCTTCACCAGCAAAGATTAAGAAGAATGGTGATATTACCAAAAGATAGCGGCTCATCAAAATTCGAATAATTAAGAATTATCTACTTAAAATACAAAGAAGCACTTCCTAAAAGAAAGCACTTCTTATGTAAGCCAATTTTTAAACCTAAAACCAACTAATTAGTGAAAGAATATTTTTTTTTAATCTAAACCTAAAATTCTACGATTTACAGCCTCATCTGCCCCTGTAGAGGCAAAATCATCAAAAGCTCTAGTCACAACTTCTATAATATGGCTCTGAATAAATGGTGCTCCTTCGGTGGCTCCCTGATCAGAATCTTTGATACAGCACTCCCATTCTAAAACCGCCCAGCCATCATAACCATATTGAGACAGTTTACTGAAAATGGCTTTGAAATCCACTTGACCATCTCCTAAAGAACGAAAACGTCCTGCTCTATCTGCCCAGCCTGCATAAGCACTATAAACACCTTGCTTACCTGTTGGATTAAATTCCGCATCTTTCACATGAAAAGCTTTTATCCTTTCGTGATAGAAATCAATAAACTGAACATAATCTAAGGCTTGAAGCACAAAATGACTCGGATCATAGTTGATATTAGCCCTAGGATGACCATCCAAAGCTTCTAAAAACATTTCAAAAGTGGTACCATCATGAACATCCTCACCTGGGTGCAACTCATAACAATAATCTACGCCACACTCGTCATAAACATCCAAAATGGGCTTCCATCTCGCTGCCAATTCTTTGAAAGCAGTTTCTATCAGACCAGATGGTCGCTGTGGCCATGGGTACAAAAACGGCCAAGCCAATGCACCTGTAAAACCTACATGAGAAGTCAAACCTAAGTTTTTAGAAGCCAAGGCTCCTAGTTTACATTGCTGTATAGCCCACGCTCTTCTAGCAGGCTCATTATTACTTAATTCTGCCGGACCAAAAGCATCATACATAGCATCATAAGTAGGATGAGAAGCAACCAACTGACCCTGCAAATGCGTGCTCAGTTCCGTGATTTCTAATCCTTTATCCTTCATTTTACCTTTTAGTTCATCGCAGTAAGTTTTAGATTCCGCAGCTTTGGCCAAATCCATTATTCTAGGATCCCATGTTGGCAACTGAATCCCTTTATAGCCTTTACCAGCCATGTAGTCTGCTAGGGTGTCTAATGAGTTAAACGGAGCATCATCTCCTAGAAACTGTGCAAGAAAAACACCAGGTCCTTTTATGGTTTTCATTTTAATGTCTTTTAAATGTTAGTATTGAATAATTTCCTTCTTTACGCACCATTAAACCTTTGTCCAGGTTCTAGATCTGTGACTCTCTAAGATTCTTTCACAAATCAATAGCTCTCTGTAACCATCAGCAAACGTTGGGAAAGTAGGATTTTCCGGCTGTTTCCCAGCTTCAATAGCCGCATATACTTCCTTAAAAAGTTGCTTCGAGGTATCCGGAAAACCTTCATTATGTCCTCCAGGGAAAGAAACCACACTCTGTACACCATCGGCTACCAAAGAAGGGTCTTTCATCAATACCTCGTTTGCTTTTTCTCTATGCCCCAACCAAAGTTCATTTGGTCTTTCAGAATTGAAAGCAAAGGTTTTCTTAGAACCAGATATTTCTACTTTTAATTGGTTTTTACGACCTGCAGAAACCTGAGATACCGTGATACAACCTGCATTTCCGTTATCAAAACGAAGTAATACATTGGCGTGGTCTTCGGTAGTAATGTTTACATCTTCATAATCATCTGGCCCTAATGCTTCACCAGAATACGTAGCAATGGCTTTTTTCGGCTTCTTTCTTACATCGTGCACCGTGTTAAAGTCTGCCATAAGTTCCACCGTCTTAAGACCCGTCACATATTCAATGATATCCATTAAATGCGACCCAATGTCGGCAATGGCCCTAGAGTCACCAGACTTATCTGGCTCCAATCTCCAGTTATAATCCGTGTTAAAGTAAAGCCAATCTTGTAAATACGAACCCATGATAGAAAACACCTCTCCTAACTCCCCTTTCTCACGCATCACTTTCATTTGACGTACCATAGGGTAATATCTCAAATTAAAATGAACCGCATTTACAAGACCAGATTTAGCCGCTATTTCTACCAATTCTTCTGCCTCATGTAAATCTTTTGCTAACGGCTTCTCACATACCACATGCTTACCGGCCTCTAAAGCGGCTTTTGACTGTGAATAGTGAAGGAAATTTGGTGTACAGATATGAATACACTGAATTTCGTCCATTTTAAGAAGGTTCTCAAAAGTGCAACCTACAGCTATCCCTAATTCTGCGGCTTTCTTATCTGCTAATTCTTGGGTCACTTCGCACAAAGCCACCACTTCTACGTTTGGCAATCTCCTCAAAGCTTCTATATGTGCAGGCCCTATGAACCCCGTACCTACTACTCCTACTTTAATTTTTGACATTTTTAACTAAGGCCCCTAGGCCGGTTATGGTTATTTATAAATTCTTGGTCATTCGATAGTTGAGTAATTCAACTCCGTCTTCTTTAGTATTCGAGTTTTTTCTAAAACTTAAAAAGCCATTTCTTTTAAAAAACATAAATGCAGAAACACTCACGTCACTCTCAATCTGCGTTAATCCTCGTGACTTTGCCTCATCATTTATTTCCTTCAAAAGCCTCTTGGCTATACCTTTTCTTTGATGTTCGGCATGAACAAACATAAAATCTAAGTATCCTTTATTATCTAAGTTTGTCTTTTCCAGAGATGCAAAACCTAATAAGTCGTCGTTATGCCATGCTAAAACAAAATACTGGTCTTTGATGGCACTCTCCCACCTTTCTTCATGATTTACAGCATCACACCAAATTTGAATTTCACGCTCACTATAATCCTTCGAACAGCATTTCTTAACTGTATTGACAAACAAAGCTTTAATATCTGGTAAATCTAAAATCTCAGCTTGTCTAATTTCAATATCCATTTCTAATGCGAGTCACTTAGATTTCAAACTTAGTCCATTTAGTGGTATCATCATTTGCCGATTTCACTACCGTTTGAATGAAACCCATCCCCCTTAAGCCTTCTTCTATACCAGGGTAATCATATATCTCAGGATTATAAGAACCTGTGGCTGCACCACCTCCGAGTCCACCTGTAACAGATTTATCTGCTTCTTGTCCTGCTCTATGCCTTAAAGCCTTCGCGAAATTTCTGTAAATGCTGGCAAAAGTTTCAATATAACCCTCTGGATGCCCAGCCGGCTGACGTGTATGTGCCTGTGCATGTTCAGAAAGCTGGCCTACTCCAGTTCTTATTATTCTTGATCCGGTATCTTGATTGGTTAGCTCCAAGGTATTTGGCTCCATTTGTCTCCACTTTAAACCACCCTTCGTACCGTAAATACGAATATTAAGGTCATTCTCTTCTCCATGACAGATTTGAGAATTATGAAGCACACCTTTTGCTCCATTATTAAATCTTAACAGAATATTGGCGTCATCGTCTAACCTTCTTCCTTCCACAAAAATAGTAAGGTCTGCACAAAGTTCTGTAATCTCTAAACCCGTGATATACTCTGCCAAGTTTTCGGCATGCGTTCCTATGTCACCCACGCCACCTGCAGCACCACATCGTTCTGGGTCCGTTCTCCAGTCGGCTTGTTTATTGCCAGAACCTTCTAATAAATGGTACAACCAACCCTGTGGATACTCTACAATCACCTTTCTGATTTCACCAATAACACCTGTTTTAACGAGATATTTGGCTTCCTTCACCATGGGATAGGCCGTATAATTATGAGTAAGGGCAAAAGGAAGTTTTGTTTCTTCCAAAATTACTTTTAAATCTTTGGCTTCTTGAGTGGTTAAAGTAACTGGTTTATCCATCAATACTGGAAAACCGTTTTCTAGGGCAAATTTTGCCGCAGGAAAATGAACATGATTAGGAACTACAATAGACACAAAGTCCATTCTTTCACCTTCTGGAAGTTCTTTTTCCTTCAAAATCATCTCCTCATAAGAGCCATAAACTCGGCTTTCATCTAAATACAAAGCCTCTCCCGTAGCTTTTGACTTTTCTGGATTGGAGCTAAAAGCTCCACACACCAACTCCACCTCTCCATCTAACGCAGCTCCTCTTCTATGTACCGCACCAATAAATGCCTCCAATGAGCCACCTATCATACCCATCCTTATTTTTCTATTCATTTATTCCTTTTTAGGGTTTCAATTGATAAAATCGCGTTGCAATTTAAGGAAAATCATAACGACACCTCAAATTAAACAGTCCAAATTTTTTCTCCAAAATACGGGCAAATTAAACTGTAAAATATTTATCCCATCGATTCAAAAAACAAAAGGAAATATTTCATACAAACAGCTTAAAGCTATTTTTGATAAGGAAAATTGATTTGTACAATTTTGACAATTATCTTTTGATGGAAAGCCAAAAAAACTATTTTTACGACTCATATAATCAACCCTAATCTAATATCACAAACTGGTAAATGATAAAAAACTCTTTTTAGCCAGCTGTTTTGCCCTGATTACTACGGCATTCTCTTTCAGCATTAGTGCTGGTACACTTAAACAATTAGGTACAGACCTTGGCTACACAGCCGAAAATCTAGGTTACATAAACTCTTTATGGTTTTTTGGTTTTCCTATCGCTATGATTATTGGTGGTTTAATTTACCACTCTATCGGGCCTAAAAAAATCATGCAAATTGCGTTTGTCAGTCACTTTGTAGGTGCTGCACTTACATTATATGCTATTTACTTTGTTAATGACGCTAGTTACGCTATGCTACTTTTCTCTAATCTTCTTATGGGTATAGGTTGTGGATGTACTGAGGCTGCCTGTAATCCTATGATTGCAGATACCTATGAAGGAGACACTAGAAACAAGATGCTAAACCGTTTTCATATGTGGTTCCCTGGTGGAATTTTCTTAGGGGCTTTAATTTCAGAATTAATGACTAACCTGGGATTATCTTGGCAGAGTCAGTTTTGGTTAATTCCAATTCCTGCTCTTATCTATTTCTTCCTATTTAGAGGTCAAGCATTCCCAGAAAGTAAAAGTGAGCAAGCTGGTTCGTTGACCGGAAACTTTAAGGCCATGTGGAGTTGGTTATTCGTCTTCATATTTGCTTGTATGGCTTTAACAGCAATTACAGAATTTGGTCCACAAAAATGGACAGGTTTAATTATGGAGAGCTCTGGAGCTAAGCCAATGTTAATTCTTGCTTTAACCGCAGGACTTATGGCTGTTTTAAGGTTTTTTGGAGGTCCAGTTACAAAAGTTCTTGGGCAAACAGGTGTTTTACTAGGTGGAGCGGTGTTAGCTACATTAGGAATCTACTTATTCAGCACGCAAACTGGTGCAATGGCTTATGTTGCGGCTATTTTCTTTGCTTTAGGTGTGGCTTTCTTCTGGCCAACTATGATTGGTTTTGTAGCAGCCAAAATACCAAAAAGTGGAGCTTTAGGCATGTCGATCATCGGTGGTATAGGTATGTTCTCAACTGCTATATTCCAACCATTTATAGGTGGCTGGATAGACAGTGACATTGCAGAGCAAAGTGCACTTGGTCTTACAGGAGCAGAGCTTGATTTAGCTGCTGGACAAGCCACATTAACTACAATGATGACTTTCCCAATTATATTGATAGTCGCTTTTACGATATTATTTTTCTGGCAAAAAAGCAGCTCTAAAACAGTTGATGCTTAATATAAATACGAAAGCATTTTAAACAAAAGCACCCTTTCTTTTAATAGTTAGGGTGCTTTTATTTCTTTAAAGACGTAATGTAAATGAACGCGATAATTGATTTAGGAAATACTTTAGGGAAACTAGCCTTTTTTGACGGCCTTAAGATGACCTCTTTGGAAAGAGGCTTAAGTGTTAAAAAGATTGCTCAAACCTTAAATAAAGTTAAACCTGAAAAAATTATCATTTGCTCGGTTACCAAATCTACGGAAGAATTAGAGTTCATTTTTAAAGACTTTGAGTCTAAGCATATTCTTTCGCAGCACAGTGAAATTCCAATTAAAAATGGATATGAAACGCCGAGCACTTTGGGATATGACAGAATAGCGGCCGCAGTGGGTGCTTTCTATCTTTTTCCAAACGAAAACTGTTTGATTATTGAAATGGGAACCGCCATAAAGTACGATTACTTAACAAAGGAGGGCGTTTTTAAGGGAGGAATAATTTCTCCAGGTTTGCAGATGCGGTTTAAAGCTCTACACACTTTCACTAAAAAACTGCCGTTAATTAATGCAGATGGCATTCCAGACTTAATAGGCACTTCCACAGAGAGCTGTATGAAGAGTGGCGTGGTAAATGGAATGGCGGCAGAGATAAACGGACTTATTTCTAGGTATCAAGAAAAGGAAGGATTAAAAATTATAATAGGCGGTGGAGATGCCGTTTTTTTTGAAAGTCAGATTAATTATACGACATTTGCGGCTTCAAATCTGGTCCTTGAAGGACTAAACAGAATATTAATACATAATGCTGAGAACAAAAACTTTACTAAGTAGTCTCATTTTACTTTTCACTATTCAGAACGTATTTTCCCAAGGTCAAGGTAATACACCTTACTCGGTATTTGGATATGGAGAACTGTCAGAACCAAGTTCAGCATCACAAGATATGATGGGAGGCACAGGTGCTTCTTTCTCAAATGCTTTTTATGTAAACCTAATTAACCCGGCTCTTCTGGTTAAGAACAGGGTAGCTTCGGGCTTAAAATATGTGGCTTTTGACTTGGGTTTAAAAGGAAACTCAAGAACCATTAATACTTCAAATGCTACGCAGTACGATTTAGGGATGAACTTAAGTCATCTTTCTTTAACCACACCTATTAATGCCAACTGGGCCATGGCTGTGGCTCTTAGACCGTACAGCATGGTTGACTATAGTTCTCAATACACAGAGAGCATAACGGGTTCTCCTAATGAGACCGTGAATTATATCAATTCCAACTCAGGCGGTATTTCTAGAATATCCTATGTCAACTCCTTTAGAATTAAAGAAAAATTCTATCTAGGTGTCGAAGGAGCATATAATTTTGGAACCATAACGAAAGACAGCAGCAGTTACCTTTTCGGCTTAGCTTCCAACCAATTACGTAATAGTTCTAGAATTACACTTAAAGGGGCATCTCTAAAAGTTGGAGCTGCATACCAAACTAAAATTTCTGAGAAATGGCGATTTAACGTAGGTGGTTCTGCTGAATTATCAAGTACGCTTAAAGGTGATTTACTTAAAACCTTTGGTAACTACGCCGACACCGGAGACGGTGCCGTTTTAGTCAGTGTTCCTGACACCATTTCTTTAACCAACATTAGTGCTTCTACCCCACCACAATACAGGGTTGGAATTAGCTTTGAAAGTCCTTTCAATTGGGTTTTTGCGGCAGATTATCACACCACTCAGTGGTCGAAGCATACTGCTTTAGATAAAGAATCAGCTAAATATTTGACAAACACTCAAGAATATAAATTTGGTATAGAGTGGCTTCCAAACTCTTCTTCAACCAAATACTATAATCAAGTTTTCTATCGAGTGGGTTTTGCAACTGGAGATACGCCTTATTTCATTAATAACATCAAAGTAAAGGATAATAGATTCACAATGGGTCTATCTCTTCCTATGGGCTTTAGAAACCCAAGTTACGTGAATTTAGGCATTGCCTTAGGAAGTAGAGGAACTACCGCTAATAACTTGGTACAGGAAAAATATGTGCGTTTTTCTGCCAGTATGAGTTTATTAAGCCCGTGGTTTATTAAGCCTAGAATTGACTAATTAACTGTTTTACTTATGCGTTGGCTAATGTTTCCTTTCTTATTGGGCTTATTGGCTTCATGCCAACAAGAAGAGGAAGAAAAGACACCTTTTCTTTATACCGGCCCCATTATGGTCGTAAACGACATGGCCATAGCCTATTCGGACTCTGGAAGGGTGGCGGTTAAAATGTCAACTGCTGTACAGGAAAAAATGCAAAACGAGGACGAATACTATCCTAAAGCCGTGTATGTCAATTTTATAAATAAAGACGCCGTAGAATACAGTTCTTTAAGAGGAGATAGTGCTCGATACATTAAAAGTGAAGACCACTACGTAATCATGGGCAATGTTTTTTTCTATAATAGAGAAGAACAACAAAGCCTTTCTACCAATGAACTGATCTGGAACCCTAAGAAGAAAAAAGTCTATAGTAATAAAAAAGTGCAGGTAAACACGCCTACCGACCAGCTGATTGGCAATGGCATGGAAGCCGCACAAGATTTTAGCACCTATAAATTTATTGGAGGAATTACAGGCTTTTTCAAAGTAGATTCCCTTATAACCCAGCCAGACACCACTCAATCAAGAGTTTTAAAGTAAACCTACTTGCAGTTTTCTAAACTCTGCTCTACCATCGACACCTTAACCATTTCATCGCTGTTTAAGAAAGCTTTTTTAAGATATGTACTTAGTTGAGCCAAATCTAGATTATAAATTTTAGGATTGGCTGGCATGGCTTGGTCATAAGTTTGCCCATTAACCTCCACTTTGCCAGATGCTCCGTTTTTAATAATGCATATCATTTGTTCGGTATCTTTCAAATGCTCATTGTTCGCCAACGGCGGATATAAATTCCTTAAACCTTCACCTTGAGCACCGTGGCAATTGGCACAGTTTTGTTGATACATTAACTCACCATTGACCAAGTATTTTTCATACTCCATGGTATCTGAATCTGTACAAGAAACCAAACCACCTAAAACTGCAACTAAACCGACTATTTTCCTCAATCTTCTTCTTTTAAAAGTAATTCTATATCTCTGATAAGCTGACTGACCTGATCCGCTACAGTACCATCATAAACGCCTCTCACATGCCTTTTTCCATCTACCAGCATAAAAGCTCCAGAGTGAATAAAGCCTCCCGTTTCTTCAGGTGCCAGCGTATCTTCAGCTGCTGTCACCATATAAGATTTTTCAGCCATACTATATATTTCCTCTTGATCGCCTGTGACAAACTGCCATTTTTTACCTGTCACGCCTAAAGCCACTGCATAGTCGTGCAATACCTGAACAGAATCATGGTAAGGGTCTATGGTGTGAGAAAGAATGGCCACACGGTCGTTCCCTTCAAAATGCTCATAAATCCTCAACATTTGGGATTTCATGACTGGACAGATGGTTGGGCAAGAAGTAAAAAAGAAGTCTGAAACATATACTTTCCCATCCAAATTCTCATTGGTCACAGGCTCACCGTATTGATTGGTAAACTTAAAGTCTGCGATTTGATGAGGTACTTCGTTTCCGGCGTCGTCCACCGTAGTTCTTCCTAAAACAGGTAAAGAGGCTTCCTCTACATTACAGGACAATAAACCGACGGCTAAAAAGGCTAAAACCAATAATTTACTCATGCTCTGCTATAAATGTTTTGGCTGTTTCCATGGAAGACTTTGTATCCGTTTCAATCGCTTTTATTTTGTCGTTTAAACCTTCATATAGCTTAATTTTCTCCGCTTTATCTTCCACGTCGTTCATGGCTGTACCAAAATCCTCCATCCAAGTATACATGTCTTCATTAGCTACCATAAGCGTTCGTCCTATTTCTGTCGCTGTAATTTTTAGAGAATCTGAATCCTCCAAACCCGCTACACTTTCTAAAACCTTAGCTTTTAACTTAGGCAATTGCATGCTTTGAGGCATTATCGCATCATGACCTTCCATGAGCTCCGTATAAAGCGACTCTATTTTTACATCTTGCTGACTTGGACCGCAAGCTACCAAAAGACTAATTAAAGCCACAAATCCAAAAAAGTTTTTCATCATTTTACTATACTATTGTTGTAATAATTCTAAGGCACTTTGAATAGAGCTATCAGACGGATTCTCTCCGCCTATCATTTTAGCTATCTCCAGAATACGCTCGTTTTCTTCTAATTTCTTAATACTACTTACGGTTCTTTCGGCCGTGTCGTTTTTATACACAAAGAAATGGCTGGTACCTTTTCCTGCAATTTGATGCAAGTGTGTAATGGCCATCACTTGCATGTTTTGGCTCATTTGACGCATCATTTGACCCATTTTCATGGCCACTTCGCCAGAAATACCCGTGTCTATTTCATCAAAGATGATGGAAGGCATGGCTGTTTTCTCTGCCAAAATATATTTCAAAACCAGCATTAGTCTAGAAAACTCGCCTCCTGAAGCTACTTTTCTTAAACCCTGAAGGGCAAAACCTTTGTTGGCAGAAAACAAAAATTGAACTTTATCTAGTCCACTTTTATCTACGGCCTGCTCTTCCCTTTCTATGTTAAAGTCAGCATTGGGAATACCTAGCTCTTGCAAAAGGGCCACCACTCTTTTCTCCAATTCTGGTTTTATCGAGAGCCTCTTCTTAGACAGCAAGGCACCACTTTTTAAAACCTCTTTTTCGGCCGCTTCTAAAATCTTTTTAAGTTGACCCAACTTGTCGTCAAAGTTGAGTACATCTTGAACCTTCACCTCTAGACTATTTTTGATGGCAACAAGCTCCAAAATGGTTTTGACGCCATGCTTCTGCTGTAGCCTAAAAATCAAGTCTAATCTACCTTTAAGTAGTTCTATCTGCTCTGGATTATACTCCACCTCTTCTTCAAACTTCTCTATCTCTTCCGCGATATCAGAAAGTTCTACTTGAACACTTTGAAGCCTCTTCTTTAATTCTCCGTAGGCTCCTGCATATTTCACAATGCCCGTCAGCTGTGTTCCGGCATCTTGAATGGCAGAAATGAGAGACTGCTCTGGATGATTTAAAATGGCAGAAACCTGGCTTAATTTGAGTTTGACCTCCTCTGCGTTTTCTAAGACAGCCAACTGCTCTTCTGCTATTTCTAACTCGTCTTCCTTTAGTTTAGCTTCTACCAATTCTTCAAAAAGGAAATTATTATAATCAAATTCCTTTTTCAGGTTAATAGACTCCTCTTCCAATAAGTTCAGTTCTTTTTTCGCCTTCCTATATGCCTTAAAGTCTGTGGCATAGGCTTGTAAGAGAGCTTCATTGCCTGCATAAGCATCAATCAAATCCAACTGGTAATCGGAATCTCCTAAAAGGATGGAATCGTGCTGAGAGTGAACGTCCAGAAGTTTTTCACTTATTTTTTTTAGCACATCCAGTGTAACAGGAGAGTCATTAATAAATGCTCTGGACTTACCAGATGGAGCTATTTCCCTTCTTATAATACAAGGGTTTTCGTAATCTAAATCTGCAGATTTAAACAACTCTGAAAGCTTATAGGCTCCTATATCAAAGGTACCTTCTATGAAACACTTTCTTTCCTCACTGTAAAGAGCTTTAGAGTCTGCCCTGTTACCCATGAGTAAGCCCAACGCTCCTAGCATGATAGATTTACCTGCACCCGTTTCTCCAGTAATAATATTTAAATGGGCATCAGGAGAAATTTCCAGATGCTCAATAAGGGCGTAATTTTTTATTAGAAGGTGAGCTAGCATGACACATTTTACTTGTCTGCAAAACTAGTCATTGACAAGCTCGATAACAAAAGCTTATAGCCTAATTTCTTAATAGTTTAGGCCAAAGTTTTTAGCAAAACCTAACTTGGCTTTTTTTGTACTATAACTGCTATTCCCTTGAATTTATGAGGGTGTACATCACCCTAACCGGCTTTGAAGGATTATCATCTGTGCCGAAAAAAGGTTTATCGGTTTTACTGCAAGCAGATAAATGATACTAACCAGCTTTCAGATCGCCAATTCTGAAAATAATAGACCATTCTAGTTCTTTAAGAATAGTCAATATTTGGCTACAAAAATAGCACACTGATATCGACACAATATTGCACTTTTTCACTTTAACAATATTAAGTTTCAGTATATTATTATTTATCAGATAATAAATCTAAGTAATCAACATATTATGAAATATACTTTTGAATAAGCCATCATTGGCAGTAATTTCGACCAATTCGTAATCATTAAAGCAATATTATAACATGAAAAGAAGATCATTTTTTCTAAAGGCAGGACTAACAGGATTGGTTTTGGGCCAGCAAGGATTAACATCCTGTGCTCCCGGTCCTAAATTATATGGAGACAAAAATTTCTATATTAATAAAGGGTTCAACCACATTCCAAAACTGAAACTATCTACAGACCGAATCATCAAAGAAACGGTCGGTTTGAGACCTTTTAGAGAGTCTGGTCCAAGGGTAGAAAAAGAGATGCTTAATCATAAAACCATTGTTCATAATTATGGACATGGCGGAAGTGGCTGGTCGCTTTCATGGGGTACCGGAAATCAAGCAAGGAAGTTGGTACAAACCACCAACGAAAAAAATATAGCTTTGCTAGGATGCGGCACTGTGGGGATAGCCACTGCCACTTTACTACAAGAAAGTGGTTATAATGTCACCATCTACGCCAAAGACGTACCGCCAAATGTCACTTCTAACTTGGCTACAGGAACTTGGTCTCCAGCCTCAAGGGTATGTGCTGAAAATAAAATAAATCCTACTATCAAAGCAAACTGGGAAGATGCTTGTGCTTTTTCCTTTAAAAGAATGCAAATGAGCTTAGGGCTGAACGATATCGTAGATTGGGGAGACGAATATACCATTAGGAAAACCAAACCTTCTGAAACCAGCCTTAGTGGCGGACACGAGATGTTTCATATGGATGGCTTATCACCAGATTGGAAAACACTTTCGTCTAAAGACCATCCTTTTAAAGCTGATTATGTGAGAAGAAGGAGTAATATGATCTTCAATATCCCTAGCTACTTGAACTTTCATCTGAATAACTTTTTGGTAAGAGGTGGAAAGCTTGAAATAAAGGCTATCAAATCGTTAGAAGATATAGATGCCCTTAGCCAGAAAGTAGTGGTAAACTGTATGGGCTTAGGTGCCAAAGCAATTTTTAATGATGAAGAGCTTTATCCAATCTCTGGCCAGCTGTCTTGTTTGGTACCTCAAACAGAAGTAAACTATAAACTTGCCACAGATGGAGCTTATTTCATCACCAGAAAAGATGGCATTTACTTAGGCGGAAGCGGTATAGAGAAAAGCTGGGACACCACCCCAAACCGTCAATTAACCGAAGAATGGGTAGACGTACTTTCTGAAGTTATGAGAGAGATGAAAGGTTAATCCTTTTTTGAATCTTCTTTTTAAAGTGGCACATCTTGGCTTAGGTGTGTCACTTTTTGTTTAGGGAAAGCTATTTTTCAGTCATAATATATTGCTGAGGTTCGAAAGGAATTATATTCTTAAAAAAAAACACCATCGGATCAAGTGACTAACCTCCTCTAAAAGAGTCATAAAAGATTTTATGTTTTTATGAGGATTAGCGAACGCTTCAAATGAGGCATAAACGAAGCGAGGGTCTTTAGTTACTTCGGAGCCAATATGCTTATGATTTGTCAAATTCTGCCGTTCAATAGCCTAAGAACCAATGTGATTTATTCCAACTGATCCGTTTTAATAGGGTTTATTTAAAATAAAGCATCCGGAGAAACCTCCAGATGCTCATTAAGGGCGAAGTTTTTAATTAAAAGATGGGGCATTTAGCTTATCAAAAAATGACAAGCTTTATAGCATAAGCCTATCGCCTAGTTTCTTAAGCGTTTTGACAGGTCTTAAAGCAAAATCTACATTTGCTTTTTCGAGGCGATAACCTCTATTTCTATGAATTTATGAGGGTTGACTAAAGTAGATACACCCACCGTAGCCCTAACTGGCTTTGAAGGATTATCATCTGTCCCGAAAAAACGATTATAGGCGTTGTTCCAACCAGAAAAATCGTACT
>NZ_JBSRVI010000099.1:0-57175 GCF_055134445.1 Arcticibacterium sp. | reverse complement strand
CTATTGGCCAATCCTAAACTCATTATTGTAGATGAACCCACTGCTGGCTTAGACCCTGCTGAGCGAAATAGATTTCTGAACCTTTTATCAGAACTAGGCGAAAACACGATTGTGATTCTTTCCACACATATTGTGGATGATGTTAAAGAGCTCTGTTCTGATATGGCTATTTTCAATAAAGGCGAAATTTTATTTAAAGGAAGCCCTGAAGATGCTTTAAAAGACATAGAAGGAAAGATATGGGAGAAAAAAATCAATAAATCTGACTTGGTAGATCATAAGGCTAAATACCAAGTGATTTCTGAAAAACTGATCGCAGGAAATCCAGTTATCCATATTCTATCGGATACTAATCCAGAAGATGGTTTTGAAGCCGTAGAAGGTGATTTAGAAGATGTCTATTTCTCTAAGATTTTTGCCCAAAATTAATTCTAACCTAAAATTTACAGATCATGTTTAAAGAAATTTTAAGGTTCGAATTTGCTTACCGTAAGAAAAGACCCGCTACGTATCTCTATTTTGGAATACTCTTTCTTTTGTGTTTTGCTGCGGTTACATCAAAATATGTTACGATTGGTGGCATAGCTGGTGGCCAAATTAAAGAGAACAGCCCATATAATATAGCCTTCATGACGCTGATCATGACCTTCATTTTCACCTTTATTGCCTCCGCTATTATGGGCGTAGCTGTATTAAGAGATTTTGAACATAAAACGGAATCTTTGATGTTCAGCACTACCATGTCCAAATTCGACTACCTCATTGGTCGGTTTGCAGGCTCATTCCTTGTTATGTTGCTTATTTATAGTGCCATTTGGATAGCCTTTATGACCGGTTTTGGTATTGGAAAGCATTTGCCATGGGATCCTTCTTGGAAAGAAAAAGCCATGCTACCTTTTGATGCTTGGGCGTACTTCCAACCCTTTATCATTTGGGGATTCACCAATCTTTTCATTCAAGGAGCCATCTTTTTTGCCGCTGGAGCATTAAGCAGATCCACCGTAGTTATATATACACAAGGAATTATTCTTTTCGTCTTATATCAAATTTCAGACACGCTTTTAGAGGATATTGAGAACAAAAATTTGGCTTCCATGTTGGATCCTTTTGGTATTAGGGCATTCTCTATTTTTACAGAATATTGGACACCCTCAGAAAAAAATAGTCAGCTGGTTCCTTTGGCGGGTATGTTACTTTGGAATAGGATTCTATGGTGCGGCATTGCCGTTTTGATACTGGTAGGCACTTATTTTTCCTTCAGTTTTAATGTGGTGAGAAATAGCATTTTTAAGAAGAAATTGAAAGTAGATAAGTCGCCTAAAATCAAACCAGAGCTCGTGAATATTCCATTTGCGATTCAATATTTCGGTTTTGGAACACAATTAACCCAGCTTTGGCGGCAAACTATTTTCTATTTTAAAATGGTGATAAAGGAAGTGCCATTCTTGGCCATCCTACTTGTGGGAGTGGCTCAAACCATTATCAGTTCCTTCTATTTCGCCAAAATGTATGGTACGAGCTCTTACCCTATTACCGCCAACGTGATAAATATGCTGGATGAATTTGATCTGTTTTTTCTAATCATCATTGTTTTCTATTCAGGCGAGTTGATTTGGAAAGAAAGGGTGTCAAATTTTCATTTGATAGTGGATGCCACACCAACGCCCGACTGGGTGAATCTCACGGCGAAGTTTTTTGGTATGATGCTAATAAATATAGCAATGATGCTTCTCTTAATATTTATGGGTGTAGCTATTCAGGCAGCTCATGGATATTTCAATTTTGAGTTGTTATTATACTTTAAATCTATGTTTACTGGTACGTTAGCCTTTACAGTCCTGTATACCTTATTGTCGTTTTTCGTACAAGTGATGTCCAATAACAAGTTTGTTGGCTTTGCCATGATGTTCGTGTTTTTCTTAGTAACCTTCTTTTTGGGAGCAGCAGGTATTCAGCACCCATTATTGATATTTGGCAGTGGTGGGCTGGGGAGCTATTCGGACATGAATAAATTTGGGCATTTCCTAACATCCTTCTCTTGGATTAAACTGTATTGGTTAGGCTTAGTCATTTTCTTGTTTGTAGCTTCTGTCGTGCTATCGGTCAGAGGTTCTGAATCCATTATGAAAAGTAGGCTTAAAGTGGGAAAACTTCGTCTTACTAAACCTGTCCTTACATTGGGGATATTTGCGTTAATGGCCTTTGTATCCACAGGTTGTTATGTGTTTTATAACACCAATAAGGTTAATAAATACCTCTCAAGAGAAGATGAAGAGCAAATACAAGTAGATTACGAAAAGACCTTGTCAAAATATAAGAATAAGATTGGCCCTAAAATTACCGATGTCAATCTTAAGGTTGACATTTATCCAGAGCAAAGAAGTTTTGTGGCAGAAGGCTATTTTTGGCTGAAAAACAAGTCGGATAAACCGTTAGCTGAAATTCACATTCAAAATGACTTCCAGCATAACATGCAAATTGAATATTTAAAATTCAGCAAAGCAACTCAGGCGGATACCTCAAATGATAAGCTAGGCTATACTATTTATACCTTAGACCAGCCACTTGCCCCTAGCGATTCGGTGAAAATGTCTTTTAAAACCACCTATGAAAGTAAAGGTTTTGTAGCCAGAGGCTCAAACACCGATGTCGTTTTCAATGGCACCTTCTTTAATAATATGTATTTCCCCACATTGGGCTATTCCGAAAACTTTGAGATTAATGATGATGATACAAGAAGGAAATATAAATTACCTGAAAAGGAAAGAATGATGGAGCAAAATGACCCTATCGGACTTTCACAAAACCTTTTTGGTGATGACGCCGACTATATCAATTTTGAAATGGTAATTGGAACTAGTAAGAAACAAACGGCCATAGCTCCGGGTTATTTGGAAGAAAAATGGGAAGAGAATAATCGAAACTATTTCCATTATAAAATGGACGTACCGATGGTTAATTTTTATTCGATTGTGTCTGCCGAATACGAAGTAAAAAAGGATAAATGGAATGACGTAGACCTTGAAATTTATTATAATAAAGGTCACGAGTACAATTTGGACATTATGATGGCTTCCATGAAAGCGTCATTTAATTATTATTCAAAGAATTTCAGTCCATACCAGTTCCGACAAATGCGAATTATGGAATTTCCGAAGTATGCGGATTTTGCTCAGTCTTTCGCCAATACGGTACCTTTTTCTGAAGGGATAGGCTTTATCCAAAAAATAGCAGATCCAGAAAAAGACCTAGACATGCCTTTTTATGTGACTGCTCATGAGCTTGGTCATCAGTGGTGGGGGCATCAGGTTGCAGATGCCAAAGTAAAAGGCAATGCTATGCTTTCTGAAACCCAATCACAATACGCTGCTTTGATGGTCATGAAGAAGAAGGTAAAACCTGAAATGATGCAGAAATTCTTAAAATATGAGCTTGACAGCTACCTAAAAGGGCGTTCTATAGAAAGAAAGAAGGAACAACCCCTAAACATGGTGGAAGGTCAAGGATACATTCATTATAGAAAAGGCTCATTAGTGATGTTTGCCCTTCAAGATTATATTGGTGAAGAGAAAGTCAATTTAGCTCTTAGAAACTTCTTGACGGAATGGCAATATCCTGGACCAGATTCTAAAAACAAGCGTTATCCTACAAGTAATGATTTATTGAAATACATAAAGGCCGAAACCCCAGATTCTCTTCAATACATTATTCAAGATATGTTTGAAACCATTACGCTATTTGAAAACAAAACAGAAAAGGTAGAATACCGAGAGCTTAAAGACAAGACATTTGAAGTCACTATCAACACCATTTCAGAGAAATTTAGAGCCGATAGCTCTGGTAATGAAAAATCAATAAGTCTAAGCGATTGGATAGATGTGGGCGTTTTTGGAAAAGATGATAAAGGTGAAGAGAAGCTACTTTATCTTCAAAAGAGGAAATTCACCAAAAAGGAGAATACTTTTAAGCTTATCGTAAAAGAGAAACCAACCAAAGCAGGCATTGACCCAATTAACAAATTAATTGATCGTCATTCGGACGACAACACGAAATCAGCGGTTTTAATGGAGGGAGTATAGTTTTCAAACCAATATCGTACACAAGGAGTTAAATCTATTGCTAATAAATGGTTTCACTTTCCTATTTAGTTTAAGAAAAGAGTTCAGTCATAGCATGGCTGAACTCTTTAAGTTTTAAATACTTGATTCCTACTTCGCACTTTCCACTACTTCCTCCGATATAAAAAACTGCTCACCAGCTAATACCTTATTCATAAAGTTTAAAAGCACCTCTTGCTTGCGATAAAAGTACCATCCCGCGAACTCGTGCTTTCCGCCAACAAAAGCTTGCAACTGAGCACTTACGTCCAGTGACTTCAAGTGCTGGTAAATAGGTTGAGAACCAAAAAGCATCATCCAACCCACTGTCTCTGGCCCGCAGTAATGATGAGACGCAGTAACAAAAGGCACTACATTATCTACGTTTCCATGAAAGAACAAAGTCGGCATGGCGGTTTCTTTGGTAATAAGGTTGAGATCAATGATGGCTCCAGCACCAGAAATCATGCCCTTATATTTAAAATCACTAGACAAAGAATTACCATGAAGGCTCATCTTTGCTCTGTCAAGATATGCGGCATGGAGCACCGCTTCTCCGCCAGCACTACTTCCAGAAATAAAGACCTTGCTTTTGTCAAAACCTATTTCATCTGCCTTTTCCAACAAGAAAGCGGTTGCTTCCCAAAGTTCACTAGCGGCTAAACGCATCGCCATAATCTTGTCTTCCTGCGGTGTATCACAGCCAAAACCCTTTCCTTTTCTTGAAAGTGTATAAGTGATGGTGGCATAAGCCACATTGTTCTTTGATAAATATCTGCCAAAGGCGTGTCCTGCTGTTCTATTTCCGCCAGAAAAACCACCGCCGTGAACAAATATCATTAAAGGGACGTCTTTGACCGACTTATCGTGAGGTAAAAAAAGGTCTAATTGTAGACTGGCAGTATCACCTTGTAGATAAGTTAAGGTTTTAAAATCCTGTGATTTTGATGATAAAGCGACAAAAAATAGGCTTAGAAAAAAGAGCGTTTTAAGATTAGAGTTTTTCTTAGAAATCATGTTCATTTGAAAGAGGGTTGATTAAACTCCAATTTAACATTTACGCTCAAACTTATCTTTCCTAAACGAGCTAAACTGCCACTTTTGTCTTCAACAAGTCGACATCCTTCACTTTAGAGCAGAAGAAGCAACTTCCATTTCCTTTCAAAGTTCCACCTCCAAAACAGTTATATCCCTATCCCTGTCTTTAGAAATGTGTAGTAATTTGGTGCTTTTGGAATAAGCCACACTCTGGCCACCGTAGGTTAGACCTTTCCAAGGACCTTTTGAGATTTGCCCAACCAAATCTGTTCCTATTACAGGGCAATTTAGTTTCATTGATACATTCTTAACCACGGCGTGTAATTCCTTACCATGCTCTGGCCATTGTTCCACTTTTGCTGCCCAACCATAAGGTATCAACATTAAATCTGGCTTTAAATCAGCCATTTCCATCAACAAATCTTCCTCAAAAGTATCTGCACAAATCATCACACCAATTTTCCCAAATTTAGTTTGTACAGCCTGAACACCTTTTCCTTTACTATATGGAGGCTCCATCAGTTCCGATAATATATTATTCTTTCTATGTTTTAACAGTATTTCACCTTTCTCACTTATTAAAATGGCACTATCATAGAGTTTTTCGCCCTCTTTCTCCCCTAAGCCAATACACAAATAAACGCCATACTTTTTCGCCAATTTGGCTAAATAATCAGAATCTTCTCCGGGAATAGGTTTCGATAATGAATGTGCATCAGGATTCACCCATCCCACTAAGGACATTTCAGGAAATAGTATAATTTCAGCTCCGCCATTCTTCGACTCGATGATGGCATTTTCAATTCTCTTCAGATTTCCACTTTTATCACTATCCAAACAAAAAATCTGAGCCAAAGCTACCTTAACAGTTTTTTGAGCATATGTATCCATTGATATCAAGGTCAAAGTGAACACTAGAAAATAAAATAACTTCATAAGTTTAAAATCCCTTTTTTCCATATCACTAATATAAAGATATGTGCATAAGTATTTAAAGCTAATTGACTTGAAGCAAATAGTAAAAATTTGAACTATACTGTAAGAAGGAATTGTTTGGTCTATATTGCAAAGCAAGAAAGCTATAAGAAATGAACTTCAAACTTACGTCTGATTTTAAGCCTACGGGAGACCAGCCACAAGCCATTGAAAAATTGGTTAAAGGTCTAAATACAGGAGAGCAAGACCAAGTGCTTTTAGGGGTAACCGGCTCTGGCAAGACCTTTACCATAGCCAATGTCATAAAACAAATTAACAGACCTACTTTAATACTTAGTCATAATAAAACTTTGGCGGCACAGCTGTATGGGGAATTCTTACACTTTTTCCCTGAAAACAAAGTAGAATATTTCGTGTCCTACTATGACTACTACCAACCGGAGGCATTTATAGCTACAACGGGAACTTACATTGAGAAAGACCTTCAGATAAATCAAGAAATTGAAAAACTCCGACTAAAAACGGTTTCTTCATTGATGTCTGGTAGACGTGATATTGTGGTGGTAGCTTCTGTTTCTTGCATTTATGGTGCAGGTAATCCTTCAGAATATAAAAAGAGTGTCGTTCACATAAAAAAAGGCGAAGAAATTAGTCGCAATAAATTTTTACATAGTCTGGTAGATATCCTTTACTCTAGAACGGAACTAGAGTTTGGTAGAGGAACTTTCAGGGTAAAGGGAGACACTGTTGATATTTTCCCGGGTTATGCAGACTATGCCTATAGAATCCTTTACTGGGGAGATGAAATTGAAGAAATTCAAATGATTGACCCAGAAAATGGCAAGAAGATGGATGATCTTTCTGAGCTTATTATTTATCCTGCCAACTTATTTGTGACAGGTAAAGATGTCATGCAAGATTCTATCAAACAGATTCAGGATGACATGATGAAGCAGATCAAGTATTTTGAGGAAGAAGGCAGACCTCATGAAGCAGAAAGAATTCAAGAAAGAACCGAGTTTGACCTTGAAATGATGCGTGAGTTAGGCTATTGCAGCGGTATTGAAAACTATTCTAGGTATTTTGATAAACGTGAGCCTGGTCAAAGACCTTTCTGCCTTTTCGATTATTTCCCCGAGGATTTCCTATTGGTAGTGGATGAAAGTCATGCCACCTTACCTCAAATAAGAGCCATGTATGGTGGTGACCGTTCTAGGAAGGTCTCTTTGGTAGAAAACGGTTTCAGACTGCCTTCTGCCATGGATAATAGACCCCTAAAATTCCCAGAGTTTGAAGAGTTAATAGGACAGTCTATTTATGTGTCTGCCACACCTGCCGACTACGAAATCAACAAATCAGACGGAGTCATCATTGAACAAATCATTAGACCTACGGGACTTTTAGACCCTGAAATAGATGTTAGACCAAGTTTAAATCAAATTGACAACCTGCTTGATGAAATTGACATTAGAATCAAGCGAGAAGAAAGAGTACTGGTGACCACCCTTACTAAAAGGATGGCAGAAGAGCTCAGTAAATATTTTGACAAAGTGGGTATTAAATGCCGCTACATTCACTCCGAGGTCAAGACCTTAGACCGCGTAGAAATTTTAAGAGAATTAAGATTGGGCGTTTTTGATGTGTTGGTGGGAGTAAACCTTTTAAGAGAGGGGCTTGATTTGCCTGAGGTCTCCTTAGTGGCTATTATGGATGCTGACAAAGAGGGATTCTTGAGAGACATTCGTTCTTTGATTCAGACCATTGGTCGTGCCGCCAGAAACTCAAATGGTAAAGTGATTATGTACGCCGACAAGATCACGAAGTCTATGGCACAGGCCATTGATGAAACTGGTAGACGTAGGGCTCTACAAATAGAATATAATGAGGCACATGGAATCACGCCTACTACCATATTAAAGAGCAAAGAAGCCATTATGGGTCAAACCTCTATTGCAGACACTAAACCAATTAACAGAGGCTACTATGTGGAGCCGGAGACCTTTAATATAGCCGCAGACCCACTTACTGCATTCTTAAGCAAACCTCAGCTTACAAAACTGATGGGGGAAGCTCAGCGGAAAATGGAAAATGCTGCCAAAGACCTCGACTTTTTACAAGCAGCCAGATACAGAGATGAAATGAAGCAGCTAGAAGCTAAATTAGCAGAGGTATAAATCATAATTAAATTTTATGGAAGAGATAAAACCAAAAAAAAGAGGTGCCGTTTGGCACCTCTTTTAGTATCTCATCATCTGATGATTATTTTCCAGCTAAATCTGGATTTAATAAGTCATAGAATTGCTCAATCTTAGGCATTAAGATAATTCTTGTTCTTCTGTTAGTAGATCTACCTTCTTTAGTTGAGTTATTAGCGATAGCATTATACTCACCTCTACCAGCAGCAATCAACTTATCAGGGTCAATTCCAAAGTTCTTTTGAAGAACTCTAACTACAGAAGTAGCTCTTTTTACACTTAAATCCCAGTTATCTTCGATACAGTCTGTATTGATAGACTGGTCATCTGTATAACCTTCAACCATAACTTCAAGCTCTGGTCTAGATTTGATGATTTTAGCAATTTTACCTAACACATCATTAGCTTTAGCAGTAATTCTAGAGCTTCCGCTTCTGTAAAGCATTTTGTCAGAAAGGTTAATCATAACCACTGTTCTGTCCACTTTAATCTCAACATCTTCGTCTTCGATGTCAACATCAAGAGATTTTGTTAAATTAATCGCCAAGGCAAGATTCATAGAATCCGCTTTGTTTTTTGCATTTCTAAGTAAGTTGATATACTTATCTCTCTGCTCTAGCTGAGCCAAAGTTTTGTCAATATTATCAGCTGCTGCTTTCGATAAAACAGTCAAACCTTCAACTTGTTGCATTTGCTGATTACGAGAAGACTGAAGATCTGAAACTTGACCTCTTAGGTCAGCAATTTGTTCTTCACGAAGTTTGGCAGTGTTAGATGCACTGGCTCTTTCGTTGGCTAAATCGTTTTCTGCTTTTGTTAAATCTTGTTTGTATTTTAAAAGGTCGTCGCTGCAACTTTGAAGAGAGCTTTGAGATTGAGCTAATTCAGATTGTAGACCAGTAAATTTCTTCTTACTTACACAAGATGTGAATGCAGCAGATGCCATAAGAATCACCGCAATACGAGTTGTTAATTTCATTTTTTATCAGAGTTTTTTTGGTTAAATTTTACGAATATTGACACAAACTTAAGCAAAAGAGGATGGCATTACCAAGTTATTATAAGCCATACCGCATCTTTTTTGATAAATAATAGACATAAGGTACTATTCTGATCCAAATTAGTTGTCTTTTGCTCTTAAAATAGCTTTTCTAAGTCAATTCTATCTCGATTCCGTTCAGGTTTGTCGTTAAAAAATCAGTCATTATATCTAAATAAGGTCTCATTTCAGAATAAACTCCAGAAGCTATTTGAGAGAAATCTTTTGATAGCACCTCCTTGTCTGTAAACCCGTGCATTAACACGAACTGTTTATGTCTTAAAAGGTCTATAGCTTCATGATCTTTTGCAAAACCCTTGGGTGCACTTTTCAATTGATCCCCTTTTACTTCTCCAAAATACGCCAAGAAGTCTGGAGCGTTAATTATTTCCCTGTACGCTTCGCTTTCTTGACTTAGATGCTCTCTTATCAATTTTAAATCTTCTTTCTCTGGCCCCCAAAACCCACCAGCTATAAAGGATTTATTCCCAGGTCTAAGATGAAAGTAATAACTACCTCTTCTTTGGGCCGTTGCTCTTTTTATTCTACCACTCCAATTATTCTTATATGGAATCTTCTCTTTTGAGAATCTTACATCCCTATATATTCTATGTAAAGATTTCTTACCAGAGTTAGTTTCTAAAACATCATGCTTACCCACTTCCAATAACAGCTCATCTGCAAAAGCGATAACACCACTTAAAGCAGTTTCATAGTCCGCCCTATATTCGGCAAACCACTCTCTATTATTATGCTCAGCCAAACGGGCTATAAAATCTAAAGACTGTTTCATGTCCATTGAAAAAAAATAATATTAAACCATTTTGAAAAAGTCTCTTAGACCACTAAGAATACTTTGAACAGCATAGGAGGCCAAAATAAGACCCATTATTTTACTAATAACTGTAATTCCATACTCCCCTACTTTCTCCTGAACGATGTTGGCACCCAAAAGTAGCAAACATGTTAAACCCACGACAACAGCCACAAGAACGGTAAAAATAAGCTGCTGCTGGAAATTATAAATATGATTATCAGTCATTAATACCACCGCCATGATAGCACCAGGAGATGCAATAGACGGAATGGCCACAGGAAAAATAGTGACGTGTTTATAATCCTTTATGAGATGCTTTTCCATTTGGGGTTTACCATCACCAAAAATCATAGTTAACGCAAATAGAAATAAGATAACACCCCCAGAAATTTGAAAAGCATCCAAGGAAACGGCCATACCCTCTAAAATTAACTGACCTATGACAATGAAAAAGACTAAAATAAAGAATGCTATGACCGAAGCACGTAAAGCCACCTTCTTTTTATACTTAATATCAAACTGCTTAGTGGCCTCCAGATAAACAGGAACAGATCCCAGAGGGTCTATTACGGCTATTAGAAAAAAAATGGTTGCAAAAATGTCGGACATAGAAAAATATTTTTTGGTTTCTCACTTAGTTTTTAACGGCATACATTATAAGAATAAAAACAGTAATTAAAAGCCAATGAACGCATTTTCTCTCAATTGAAATTTTCTACAGTCCATCAAATACCTTAATACCAGAAAAATAAAACTTCGTAGCCAAAAAAACAAAAGCCGCTTAGTGATTCTCACTAAGCGGCTCAATATCCCTTATCTTAAAATTAGGCGTTGGCAGATAGATACTCAGAAACACTTTCGTGACTTTCCTTTAAAGTATCTTCTCCAGATTGCCAGTTTGCTGGACAAACTTCACCATATTTCTGGCTAAACTGCCAAGCGTCAATGGTTCTCAATTCCTCATCAACACTTCTTCCTATTGGGAAATAATTAACGACTTCATGACGTACGATACCTTCTTTATCTATTAAAAAAGTACCTCTGAATGCTACAGGCTCACCCACAAAAGTTAACTGGCCGTTAGCATCTTTCTCATAAGAACCACCTAAAACGCCAAAGTTGCTAGCGATGGTTTTATCGGTATCTGCAATAATTGGATATGTAACACCTTGTATGCCACCTTGCTTTTTTGGTGTACGTAACCAAGCCAAATGCGACTGCTCCGTATCTGTAGAACATCCTACTACTACAACTCCTCTTTTTTCAAACTCTTCTAATTTGTTCTGAAAAGCAATTAGCTCCGTAGGACAAACAAAAGTAAAGTCCATTGGGTAGAAGAATAATAAAACTTCATTTTTCCCTATATATTTCTCTAAAGAAAATTTCTCATCTAAAGTGTAACCTTCTATAGCCGCAACTGCTGTAAAATTTGGTGCTTTCTTTCCTACTAATGACATATTCGATTTATCTTTTTTTCGTGTTTACAAAGTTACGTTTCAAACCCTTTTCACTGCAAAGTTTTGAGCGACTTTCAGCCTTAAAAACAAAAATCAAATAGAACTATTCTAAGATTGATTTTTACACAAAAAAGAACTTAGGACTTAAGCAATTTTAAATATTAAAATTACCCGATCGCTAAAATAAGCTTCTTTGAGATTTCGAATAGTAATTAATGAATATCACAAACGAGATTTAATAATTCATAGCATAAAAGTAACCGTAAAACAGGCTGACAAATCCCAACCCAAATTAAACTATTTCAAGAACTCAAAAGACCTACTGAGCCTTTACTTATTCAAAAATCGAATGATAACCAAGAAGCAACGATAACAGTCTTATCGGGACTTTTAAATAAACAGCTCATGGATTTTAACCTCAAAATTGACATGAATCATATAATTCACTTTATTTAGAGCCTGTTTTAAAGTATAAAACACATATTTGAGAGAATAATTGGAATGCTTTTTGCGTTTTCACGTTAGTAATAAGCATCATAAAAAAAGTATACATGTTTAATAAAACCTATCTAGCACTTATTTCTACCTTTTTAATACTGGTCTCAACTTCCTTTAACTCGGACGATAGAAAACAAGTTGCTTCTGAGATTAACTGGATGAGTATGGAAGAGGCTTATGCCGCAGCTCAGCAGAACCCTAAAAAAGTTTTAATAGACGTATATACAGACTGGTGCGGTTGGTGTAAAGTGATGGACAAAAAAACTTTCACAAATGCAGAAGTTGTGAAATACGTGAACGAGAACTTCTATGCCGTTAAACTGAATGCAGAAACGAAAAGTAGTATTACCATAGGCGGTACTACTTATGAATATAATGAGCAAAACAGAGCTAACGATATAGCTGTGGCTCTTTTACAAGGAAAGATGAGTTTCCCGAGTATCGTTTATTTGGATGAACAGTTCAATATGATACAGCCAATTCCTGGTTATATGGAAGCAAGAGCTTTTCATGAAGTCATCACATTTATTGGCGAAGACTACCACAAAAAGGAGACTTTCGATGATTACAAAGCCAATACTTACAAAACCGTTTTTAAGACTGCTTTAGTAAGTTTGTAAATTAATAATTTACTTGAAGCTGTAGCCTCAAAGTATTACCTTTTACATTGTAATCTGGTCTGATAGCATCTTCAAAAGTTCGATTTGATATCATATAAAGAGCTACTATTTCCAAGTATCTTTTATACTGCCATTCTACGCCTATTTCGGTATCTTTTACTAAGTATGAACGGGCATCAATTTCAAATTTCTTACCGCCATCGTAATATTGATATTTTACAAAGGGAGTGAAATTATGATGTTCTGTCTGTATTCTGTACATCAATTGAGCGTAGCCGCCCTTTAGGCTCTGCAGTTCCGTTTTCATGGTGGCAGGGTTAAATTCTGGACCTTTCCCTATATTATACTCTGCTTGAAAGCCAAAAGGCTGTGGATGATAAACAAAAGATGCTGCTATCCTCTCATCTTTCCACAAGTCTGTATTAGACAGATTATTATCACTTAGCGAAATACTATACTTACCCTTATACGCTTGAATACCTGCTTCTATCATCTGTCCATTGGTCAGCTGAAAAGGGTAAGACAATCTAGTAAAAGCGTGAAGATTATCATTCTTTTCTATTTTCCCAGGACCCTGTCCATTAACCAAGCCAAAGGCAAACATGCCGAAATCACCTGAACCTTTGTTCCAGCCACTAGTGAGCATTGCTAAACGTTCACGTACTTTCACAGGAGCATAATAAAATGTTATACCCATATCTCTCTCATTACTAACCGCAGAATTCAAGGCATCATTTCTGTCCAACGTCAATCTATTACTGGAAGATTGCATATTTTCAAAGCCATAAGGTAGCTTGCTCTGACCTATTCTGAATCTATATTTTCTTTCATCATCAATAGCCAAATCGAAATAGGCATCCTTTAAACTTAACATATGCTGAAGCGAGTTACCGGCAGATGTAGCCATATCTACCTGGATATAAGCATACATCTTTTCATTGATATTTCCATCTAATTTGAGCCTGGCTCTTCTCAGGAAAAAGCCCTTTCCAGCTCCCAATGATTTATCGCATTGCTCGCATTCTAGGTTCTCATTGGTCTCAAATAGTCTATTATATCTTAACTGGGTATAACCTCCAAACCTAAACCTTTCATACCAATTTGCTCCGATATGCTCTACTTTTTGCGAAAAAGCATGTGTGTGACACAATGCAAAAAAAAGAGCCATCAATTTGATGGCTCTAAAAAAAATCTTCATTCTATTCTTGATTCAAATAATGCCTTGAATCGTATAAGTACTCTTAAAGAGAATTAGTTCCTTGATGCTATATAATTAACAGCTAGGGCTATAACTACCGACACCGTCATACCTAAAACCAACTTACCAAAATCGTTTCTAATAATTGGGAATAACTTTTTCATTTTTCTATGTTTAGAAAGAGTCGTTATGGCCATTTCTCTACCACTTAAAAGGCCTATAAATACCCACGTAGTAGACATCGGTATAGAGTTAATTTCTTTAAAGAAGAATAGTATGGCGGCATAAACGAAGTCTATGATAGTTGCAGACCTTACGTATTTAGTGTTTGTCTTACTTAAAACGATGTTTTGAATTTTACCCCCACCTTCTCTAAAAATGAAAAAGATAACACTGGTAAAGAATACTAAAATAAGCACAAGCTGAAGAGCTGTAATCTGACGCGGCAAGAATACCGAAATATTGGCGACATCATGTGTTAACCAGCTCCACCATAAAAACCCAGTAGACACCCACTGTAATCTCACCCATAAATCCTTGTTTTTCCCTCGGATACTGGCCTTTTCATCTAAAACCTTAGAAATAGCAATCCAAAAAACATAAGCCGTAACTGCTGCCAAACCATACCCAATGATAGACTTAATCAGCATAGATTCTAAAACAACGGAAGAAGCAAAAGTTGCTAAAATTAAAAATGAGGTAGAAACCGGAATACCTATTCTAGTTAAAAATATCAATACCACAGGAGCAATTCCATGGTACCAGTGCACCTCTATATATGGTATTTTCTCTAGTCTACCGTAGGAGATATCTCCATTATTAGCAAACCAGCTATACGAAACCGTTAAAATTAAACCCACAGCAGCAAAAGACGCAAGATAATACCATGGCATCTTCTTGTTTGAAGACATCCAAGTTCCTAAAGTTTGAATTGAGTCGTTTGCGATTACCGAATAAGAAGCTAGAAGGAAGAAAAAAATTGATAAGAACTGATCCATTACTTATAATTTTATTTGGAGATATGTATTGTTATATAGTGGACAAACCGCTCCTTATTTTAAGTTTGAGATATCAAATTTCACTTCTCTAACCTTCAAAAATCCCGCATTTAATAGATAAATAGTCACAAATGCTACAAACTAAATATCTTGCTGGAAAAGCTTATTCCTTCACTCTTATTAATTATTGTGCCGCAAAAGTCCGTAATAAAAAAAACTAGCTGGCACTTTCCAATATTAATAAATTGTTAAGTTTAGCAAAATGGCGACTTAAGCGAGCCCAAAAAGACACACAAACCTTCTACTTGAAGGGACATAAGACCATGACATAAACAAGCCTTACTTTGATGTATTGAAACCCCAATGGCAGAAAGCAGGAAACCAACCGAAAAATAGACTTTCAGATGGTTTCAAAACACTATCAACCAAAAGCCCATCGAAATAGAAGAAATAAAGAAGCCGATAAAAGAATCGAAACAGGC
Source organism: Arcticibacterium sp. (assembly GCF_055134445.1). NCBI lineage: Bacteria > Pseudomonadati > Bacteroidota > Cytophagia > Cytophagales > Leadbetterellaceae > Arcticibacterium > Arcticibacterium sp. The sequence goes on along the minus strand of NZ_JBSRVI010000099.1, from coordinate 41,800 downwards.
AATGTTAGCACCCAGGCCAATGCAATAGATTTTACCGTTCCAGATTGCAAATTCTTTATTCCCTTATTTGCCACCATAGAACCTGCAATACCTGAAGAAAGTGTATGCGTAGTGCTTACGGGCATTCCAAACCCAGTGGCCAAACCAATGGTTATGGCTGCCACGAGCTCCGCAGAAGCTCCTTGGGCATAGGTCAAATGAGTTTTACCAATTTTTTCTCCTACCGTAACAACAATTCTTTTCCAACCAATCATAGTTCCTAATCCTAAGGAAATTGATATGAGCAGAATCACCCATAAAGGTGCGTAGTCTGTTGCTTTACGGATTCCCTTTTCTTCTTTAGTAGCAAGGAGTGCTAGTTCCTTTTTATCCTTGTTGCTTAAGTTAATATTTTCAGATTGCAGCAATTTTTTGGCATTGCTAGAAATACTGAGAATAGCCCCTCTAATTTCAAGTTTATTTACATTTTCATCTGTAAAGGCATTTTGTAATACCAGGGTATTCGTTTGAATCGTATTAATCTGTGTTTTTTCTGAATTTCCTAAACCCAGCGTATCAATTTTAGAAACAATGGCATCAATGGAATTAACTTCAGGTTCCAATTTTTGAAAATCCTTTATGGATGTAACCCCATAAATGGAAGGCAGAATCCCTATGAGTATAAGCATGATAAGACCAATGCCTTTTTGACCATCATTTTTACCATGGAAAAAACTGACTAAAGTACATGTTCCTATAAGAATTAACCTTATCCAAGTGGGAGGCAAAGCTCCTTTTTTGGGCTCAGAGAAAACAATCTTTTGTAGCTTTTTATTTATAGCATTCTTCAATAAAAACATTAAGGCAATAGCCATGGAAAAGCCCAATAGTGGAGCTAGTAAGAGTCCTGTAAAGACACTTTGAGCCTTTTCCCAATTTACCGCAGCCAAACCAAGAGTATTATCTGGCAATAAGGCATAACCTAAACCTACTCCTAAGATAGCCCCAATTAATGTATGGGAACTAGAAGAAGGTAATCCTAAATACCAAGTTCCAAAATTCCAAATAATGGCCGAAATCAACATGGCCATAACCATAGCAATACTATGGTATATATTTTGGTCAATTAATAATTCTACAGGAAGTAAATAAATGATACTGATACCAACGCCTACTCCACCAGTAATAACCCCTAAAAAATTCATAAAACCCGACCAAATAACAGCATGGTTTGGTTTAAGTGAGTTGGTATAAATTACGGTAGCTACAGCATTAGCGGTATCATGAAATCCATTGATAAATTCAAAAAGGCATGCAAAGAGCAATGCAACAACCAAAACGGCTAACAAGCCGATTTCAATTCCAAACATGTTTTTAATATTTGACCATTTCAGAAAATTATTAACAGCGATAATGTTCGAAATTGATCCATCAAAAGTCATTATAAATCGGGAATATAATCTCAAACCAATATTAAAAAATTGTAAAGCTTTATTACTTTGCCTACTTCTAAAGGAAACTGATAATTGAACTTATTGTTTTCTTAATTTTGGAACCAATCAAAAGAAACAATGAATATAAAAATAGGACACGGCTACGATGTACATGAACTAGCCCTTGGATACGAATTGACTTTAGGAGGTGTTAAAATACCGCATACCGTGGGTTCAATGGGGCATTCTGATGCCGACGTATTACTGCATGCCATTTGCGACGCCCTTTTAGGAGCACTTTCTTTGGGAGACATAGGATTGCATTTTAAAAACACAGACCCCAGATGGAAAGGAGCCGATAGTAAAATATTTCTTGACGAAATCAACTGCATGATCAATGAGAAAGGATGGGTAGTCGGAAATATTGATTCTACACTTATTCTACAAGAACCGAAAATTGGAAAATATGTCCCTAGTATGAAAAAAGCCATTGCAGAATGTCTGAAGATTGACGAGGACTGTGTGAGCATAAAAGCAACTACGGCAGAAAATATGGGTTTCGTGGGCAGAAAAGAAGGCTTAGAAGCTCATGCCGTTTGCTTATTATTTAAAAAATAGCCCCTTTGGACTATAAAATTTGCCTTTTGAAACAGTTTGAAGTATAATCTTCCTTTTAACAATGCAATGAACGTAAAGCGAATGTTACCTTTATAACAATTCAATTAAAAACCTTTTATGATTAAAAGTAAATTTCTTCTAGGACTAGGTCTCTTAATTTCTTCCGCTTCTTTTAGCCAGCAGATTGCCATAGGTGAAGGAGCCAATGGAGAAATATCTTTTGAAGAATATACCCCAAAGTCGACCTTAGTGGTGGAGCATCATGTACCCACTACGGCCAAATTTCCTTTTATAGATATCCATAATCATCAGTATGGCATGGACACCAAAGCTAAACTGGACGACATCGTACATGACATGGATAGCCTTAATATGAAGGTGATGATTAACCTAAGCGGAAGAGGTTGGTCCAGAGACATTAATGAATCTACAAAGATCTTAGAAGGCTATGTAAAAGCAGTTAATGACAATTACCCAGAGCGATTTATCATTTTCACTAATATAGATTTCAATGGCATTAGCGAACCTGGCTGGACAGAAAGGGCCGTAAAATTGTTAGAAGAGGATGTCAAGCTTCGTGGAGCTGGTGGATTAAAAATTTTTAAAAGCTTAGGCTTTAATGTAACCAATGCCGATGGTTCTGTAGTGGCTGTTAATGATAAACGTATTGATCCTGTATGGGAAATGGCGGGTAAACTGGGTATACCTGTTTTGATTCATACCGCCGAACCTGCTTCTTTCTGGAATCCACTAAACAGATACAATGAAAGATGGTTAGAGCTCAAAACACATCCTCGTAGAGCAAGAAATACAGAGAAAGGTGATTATTCTTTTGAAGAACTTATTGAGCAACAACATGACGTTTTTGCAAAGCATCCAAACACCACGTTTATCAATGCTCACATGGGTTGGTACGCCAATGACCTTCAAAAACTAGACAGCTTAATGTTAGCTCTCCCAAATACTTATGTGGAAATAGGAGCTGTAATAGCAGAACTTGGTCGTCAGCCTAGAGCTGCCAATAGCTTTTTCACAAAATGGCAAGACAGAGTTCTTTTTGGAAAAGACTCTTGGAAACCGGAGGAATACGAAACGTATTTCCGTGTTTTAGAAACTAAAGATGAATATTTTGAATATCATAAAAAATACCACGCCTTCTGGCCAATGTATGGAATTGGTCTTTCAGATGAGGTTTTGAAGAAATTGTATTATAAAAATGCATTGAAGATACTGCCGGGAATTGATAAGCGTATGTTTCCGAATTAGGACAAAAGCAAGCATGATAAGAATGCCTTTGAAAGTAAAATTCAAGGGTATTTTTTTTGAAATTTTCAATATGCTCGCTATTGGTTAAATCCCTTCAAACAAATAGGCATCTTTATAGTCGATCTCATGAGCCTTTAAAAATTGAATATATTCCTCTTTAAATGATTTCTTGCTATGATGCTCTTCTTGATTCTTTATATAATTAATATTTGTAGGTAGTTGAGATTGACCAATAGTAAAAGCCCAAAAGCCAGCTTACCATTCAAACTTACCTTTTACCAATAGTTTTTCATTTATCCATTTAGAGGAATTTGCTTTAATATCTCTAATAAGGTCAGATAGATTTACATTGGCCTAGGTTAAAAGAAGAATGTGAATATAGTCTGGCATGCCGTTAATAATTATTAACTAATGATGCTTGTTAGAAAAAATACCCGAGATATCTTTCATTTGCTCTTGTTTCCATGAAGATTGAATTAAGCTTTTTCTTCCTTTTACAGCAAAAATGATATGGAAGTATAATTGTGTGTATGTGTTAGCCATGAAATAAAAATAACATTATTATTCTAGATGTTTTCAACGATACAGTAAGGGTTAGAGTCATTAACGTTAATAACAAGCTCTAGCGGAGCGAAATTTTATTCGTCCTAAATAAATCGCCAACAATAACATGTCACCCCTCTGGGGTTTCAAAACTTTTAACATAAAATTACTATGAAAATACCACCCTATAGGGGCTTTTAATTGATTATAATAAGCTTTACTCAAATTAAGTGTATTATTGACAATTAAAATATTCCACTTTATTCTTAGCTTTGGGATTCAAACCTGTTAATTCAAAAGAAATATGTATTTATTAGGATTAGATATAGGCACCTCTTCTATCAAAGCTTCCGTGGTAGACGCCAACACAAAAAAAGTGGTGGCATCTGCTCAATACCCAGATTCAGAAACACCAATCTCTTCTCCTAAGGCAGGTTGGGCGGAGCAAGATCCTGAAATGTGGTGGGAGAATAGTCAAAAAGCCATTGAAAGGGTTATTGCCTCAGGAAAATTTAATCCATCTGAAATAGCATCTATCGGAATTTCCTATCAAATGCATGGTCTTGTTATCATAGATAAAAACAAGAAAGTGTTACGCCCGTCTATTATTTGGTGCGACAGCCGTGCCGTAGAAGTTGGAGAAAAAGCTTTTCAGAAAATTGGAGCAGAAAAAGCACTTAACCATCTTCTTAATTCACCGGGAAACTTTACGGCGTCAAAACTAGCTTGGGTTAAAGAGAACGAACCGGCTATTTACGAGCAATGCTATAAAATGATGCTGCCGGGTGATTATATTGGTATGATGCTCACCGACGAAATCACCACCTCTAACTCAGGATTATCAGAAGGCGTATTTTGGGACTTTTGTGACAACAAAGTCTCTGAGGATATTATGAATGCCTATGGCTTTAGCATGGATTTAATTCCCGCTATAAAACCGGTATTCTCTAATCATGGTGAGGTTACCTCTCAAATTGCGGGGCGTTTGGGTTTACCCGTAGGTATTCCTGTGGCCTATAAAGCAGGAGACCAGCCAAACAATGCTTTGTCATTAAACGTAGTCAACCCTGGCGAAATAGCGGCTACCGCAGGTACATCGGGAGTGGTTTATGCCGTGAGCGACCAAGTCTCTCATGACCCTAAGTCTAGAATAAATTCTTTTGCACACGTTAACCATCAGCTTGACGACCAAACAAGAATTGGGATTCTTTTATGTATCAATGGAACAGGAATTCTGAACTCGTGGGTAAAGCATAACATAGCCAAAGGACTTGACTATCCAGAAATGAATGCAGCAGCTTCCAAAGTAGCCATTGGCTCAAATGGACTTTCAGTATTGCCTTTTGGAAACGGTGCAGAAAGGATGTTAGAGAACAAACAAGTGGGTGCACAGTTTGTCAACTTGGATTTTAACCACCATACCGATGCCCATATTTACAGAGCGTCGCAAGAAGGAATTGCTTTCTCATTAAAATATGGTTTTGATATGATGCAAGCAAATGGTGTAGACCCAAAAGTGATTCGTGCCGGCCAAGCCAATATGTTTTTAAGTGACGTATTCTCTGAAACACTGGTAAACGCCACACAGACGCCCGTAGAACTTTATGACACCGACGGTTCCAAAGGTGCTGCTTTAGGTGGGGGTTTTGGAGCTGGCATTTTTAACTCGCTTTCAGAAACTATGGAGGGACTTACACTTCTAAAAACTATAGAACCTAAGGCCAAGCAAAAAGATGCTTTTGAAGAAGCGTACCAAAAATGGGTAAAAGCCTTAACTTTGTTCGTTTAAGGTTAAGCCGTGCCTAGTTGGGTGAAACATTTGATGCCAGATGAACGTGATTTTTAATTTTACACTAAACATCTGGCATTAACTTTAATAGGGTTAACCATACTTCTGAAAGCAAACAAATGAAATTCTCCCAATATAATATATCCGATGAAATCAAGAAGAGCCTTGAGCAGCTAGATTTCAAAAAACCTACCGACATCCAGTATAAGGCCATACCTCCTATTTTAAAAGGAGAAGATGTGCTAGCTATAGCTCAGACCGGAACTGGTAAAACTGCGGCTTTCGCTATTCCTATCATCCATCTGATTAACGAAAGAAAAAAGAGATCTAAAACGAAGGGTATCAAATGTTTGGTAATGGCTCCTACCCATGAGCTTGCCATTCAGATAAACCAAGTTTTTCAAAGCATAGGGAAATATTCAAGAATAAAGACTTTTGCCCTTTTTGGCGGTACAGACCAAGCACCTCAGATTGAAAAACTGACTTCTGGGATAGATATTTTGGTCACCACGCCAGGAAGAATGTTCGACTTAAGAAGTCAAGGACATTTAGATTTGAGCACTGTGGACATATTGGTTTTGGATGAAGCCGATCACATGTTGGATTTAGGTTTTATAGATGACATTAGAGATGTCATTCGATTCCTTCCTTTAAATAGGCAAACCCTCTTTTTCTCAGCCACCATCAACGAGAAAATCAAAAAACTGGCTTACTCGCTGGTTAGAAATGCCATAAGGATTCAGGTTTCGCCTAAAGACCCTGTTTCTAAAAATATTGTTCATTCGCTAATGATGGTAGAAATGGACGACAAACGCTTTTTCCTAGAGCGAATCATCAAAGAAAATCCGGAGAAAAAGATGATTGTCTTTGTTAGAACGAAAGTACGAGCGGAAAGGGTCATGCTCGCCATGGAAAGAGTAGGACTGGCTTCAGAAACCATTCATAGTGGCAAAGAACACAGCGAGCGTAAAGATGTGATGCACCATTTCCATAAAGGAGACAATAAAGTCTTGATAGCGACAGATGTCAGTGCCAGAGGTATTGACATTCCTAATGTGGATTTGGTTATTAATTATGATCTGCCAGATGTAGCAGAAAACTACGTTCACAGAGTAGGAAGAACAGGAAGAGGCATGAATAAAGGCCAAGCGGTAGCTTTTTGTGCAACAGAAGAAATGAAATATCTTACTGAAATAGAAGCGTATCTTGGTGGCCCGATTGAGGTTATTAAGCTGGCAAAAGACGAATACAAAGAGACGTTAGACTTTACTAAAAATGAGTCCAATACCACCTGGAAAGACATTCAAAAAGAAATGCAGATGGCGGAAGAGCTTAGTGCCAAACACCATAAGAAAAAGAATAAAGAGAAGCTAAAGAAGGCAAAAAAGAAAAAGTAATTCCTTTAAAAATTAAAGAACTTTTCAGAAACTTCGAACTCGCAACTGTCGTATCTGTGTTTTAAGAAAAATATAAAACCAATCAATAAAAATGGCTGAAATAACATTAAAAGGAAATCCTATACATACCAATGGCAACTTACCCCAAATAGGCGAACAGGCAAAAAACTTTGAATTAATAGCTCAGGATATGTCAAGAACTAATCTTGATAAATATAAAGGTTCTAGAGTCGTATTAAATGTATTCCCAAGTTTAGATACGGGTATATGTGGTACTTCTGTAAGAGAGTTTAACAAAGTGGCTGCTGACCTTAAAAACACTAAAATACTTTGTATTTCTAGAGATACGCCAATGGCTCAAGGTCGTTTTTGTGGAGCAGAAGGCATCGAAAACGTGGAAACACTCTCTGACCTTGCAAATGGAAGTTTCGGTAAAGATTATGGCCTTCAAATAGTAGATGGTCCATTAAAAGATTTCAACAGTAGAGTAGTTATAGTACTAGACGAAAACCATAAAGTGATCTATACAGAGCAAGTTCCTGAAATAGCACAGGAGCCAAACTACGAAGCTGCTTTAAAAGTATTGGCGTAGTAACTGTCTAACACTAACATCGTAAAGCACGCTAGTTTCGCTAGTGTGCTTTATTTTTGCCTATTCCTTTGAAATCAATCAAAATTAAACCGTTTCGTTTGCTATTTCTTTTGAAAGACATAGCAAACCTTGTATAATGCATTGGGCATTAAGCTAAACCTATTGAAAGAAAAAAGATGAGTATCAAAATCATAAGTATCAACGAATTCTCCGCTACGCCAAAATATCAGCAACTGGTCAACAGTATTCTGGAGAGTATACGATTTGGTCGATTAAAAAAAGGCGATACGCTACCTTCCATCAATGAGGTGAGCTACGGCTTTGAAATTTCTAGAATTACGGTGGAGAAAGGTTATAACGAACTCCGAAAAAGGAACTTTATAGCCGCCCACCCGGGTAAAGGTTTTTTTGTCATTAATGACCAAGTGGAGCAAGACCTTAAAATCTTATTGCTTTTCAATAAACTAAGTGCTCATAAGAAACAATTGTATGATGGACTGGTATCAAAATTAGGAAACCGTGCGGCTATAGAATTTTATATCTATAATAATGACGCCACACAGTTTTGTCAGATTCTAGAAAACAACAGGAAAGGGTATTCGCATTACGTTATTATTCCAAACTTTATTGAAGGGGACGAGCTGGCTCTTAAAGTAATTAACAAGTTACCTAAAGACCAGTTGGTCATATTGGACAAAATGCTTCAAGGTATTACAGGAAAATTTGCGGCTGTTTATCAGCCCTTTGAAACTGATATTTTTGGAGCCCTTGGCGAAGCTTGGGAAACATTGAAAAAGTACAACAGAATGGTGCTTATTTTTCCAGAGAACTCCTACTATCCGAAAGACATTATGGAAGGTTTCATTAATTTTTGCAATAGCTATGAGTTTAATTACAAAATCATAAACGACATCAGAAAAAGTAAAATAAGACCCGGAGAGCTTTATATCAATGTCATGGAAGACGACCTCGTCAAACTTTTAGACATGATCCCCGACTCTGGTTTGATTTTAGGCAAAGACATTGGTATCATTTCATACAATGAAACACCGCTTAAAAAATTCATTCTTAACGGCATCACTACCATTTCAACTGATTTCGCTGGAATGGGCGAAAAAGCAGCAGAGCTTATACTCAACAACAAAAAAGAACATTTCGAAAACCCCTTTACCATTCGATTAAGAGCGTCGAGTTAATCATCGAATCCGCTTTTTATCCCTATTCAATCCCTAAAAGCAATTCCACCAGCCGCTGCTAAAGACATCCGTTTTTAGAAAAACGCAGCTAAATAAGAAATGTTATAAATGACATTTCCCACTATCCTCCTGACTAACAGGACATAAGACGCCTTTTTGTCATTATTTATGAATACATTTTGGAAGAATAGTCCTACTATTTAAATATCCAACAACGAAACAAATCAATACAACGACATTACTTTTTTTTGTATAGACGAAAACAACAGGCACCAGACAGTATAAGACAGCTATTAAGACAGTATATGACGGTCTGAACTCTTCATAGAAATACATTTGGGACTTAAAGAGGAATAAATATTTCTTTTTATATATATATACTATTCAATCCTAAACTATTGTACTATGAAATTAAAAACTACTCTAAAAAAGCAGTGGATGAAGGAATCGGGGATTCTCCTTTTCCTTTTCCTTGGATGCTGCTCTTCTGCGTTTTCACAAATACAGGGAACTGTAATAGATGAAAGCGGAAGTCCCATGATTGCGGTAAGTGTCAGTATTAAAGGAACTACCAAAGGTACCTCTACGGATATCGATGGTAAATACAAAATTGATGCTCCAACTTCTTCTACTTTAGTATTCAGTTTTGTGGGTTACTTAAACAAAGAAGTAACTGTTCAAAACCAAAAAACAATTAATGTTTCGCTAGACGTTGACGACAAACTTTTAAGCGAGGTCGTAGTAGTGGGTTATGGTAGCCAGTTAAAAAGAGAGGTAACTGGAGCGGTTCAAACCGTTGGCTACAAAGAACTTAAAGACTTGCCCGTTTCTCAGGTTGGTCAGAAACTTCAAGGGCAACTTGCTGGTGTTCAGATTAACCAAACTACAGGAAAGCCTGGTCAAGGAATGAACATCAGAATTAGAGGCCAGGTTTCTGTTTCTGCAGGAAGTGACCCTCTTTACGTTATTGATGGTTTTCCTATCACAGGAAACATCGGCTCTTTAAACCCTGATGAAATTGAAGAAATCACCATCCTTAAAGATGCGGCGTCTACTTCTCTTTATGGTTCTAGAGCGGCAAACGGTGTAGTGCTTATCACCACTAAGAAAGGTTCTGCAGGGACTCATGTGAGCTTCAATGCTTACACGGGTATTCAGACCGTTCCGGAGAAAGGTAGAATTGAGATGATGAATGCAGAAGAATTTGCTCAGTTTAAAAAAGAATACTACACAGATGCTGGTCAGCCAGTTCCTGTTGAATTCCAAAACCCAGCAGATTACAGAGGAAAAAACAATGATTGGTACGATGCTCTTCTTAGAAATGCCCCATTGCAGAGTTACACGCTTAACGTAACTTCAAACAAAGCAGATTCTAAAACGGCGGTAGTAGCTGGTGTTTTTAATCAAGACGGTGTAGTTATTAATAACAAATACCAGAGATACTCTTTAAGAATAAACTCAGAGTTTGATGTTTCTGATAGAGTAAAAATTGGTTTTAACATTGCTCCTCAGTATGTGTATGATAATACCCCTAGAACAGATGGAGATAGAGGTACAGGTATTTTGTTCAACGCACTTCATACTTGGCCAGTTATGCCTATTTATGACGACAAAGGTGAGCTAACGCTTTCTAACAAATTTCCTGGAAGTACTGGAAACATCTTTGACTATGCCAACTGGGTAAGAGCAGCGGATGAATTAACAAACGAAACGACTACGACCAATTTGTTATCTAACGCTTACTTACAATACGAGCCGATAAAAAATCTTGTTTTGAAATCTACGTTCAATGTGGAGATGTTAAGGTCTAAATTCTTCTTCTTCAATCCGTCTACTGCCACGAGTCGAATCAACGTTCCAATTCCAACGACGGCAGAATCTATTCGTCAAAACGTAGAAAGCTTAAGCTGGTTGAATGAGAATTTAGCCACTTATACAAAGAGTTATAACGACCATAACTTTGAACTACTAGGTGGTTTCACAAATCAGAAGTTCACAGAAGAAAGCACTAGAGTGCAAGCTGACACTTATTCGGACGATCGCCTTCCAACCATCCAAGGAGCCATCAACATTAACAGAGGTGGTACTTTCAACGGCGTAAATGAATGGAGCTTAACGTCTTTACTTTCAAGATTGACGTATAACTATAAAGGCAAATACTTATTTACTGCTTCTGTTCGTCGTGATGGTTCTTCTAGATTCGGTTCTGAAAACCGTTGGGGTACATTCCCATCAGTTTCTGCCGGATGGGTAATGTCTGATGAGCCTTTCCTTGCAGATGTGGAGCAATTATCATTTGCTAAAATAAGAACGAGTTATGGTATTATTGGAAATAACAATATAGGTAACTATACATCCTATGCACTTATTAACAACACCGTAAATGGTGTATTTGGAAGCACAGTAGCTCCAGGAGCAGTGGTAACCTCTCTTGCAAATAGTAACTTGGGTTGGGAAACCACCAAGCAGTTTGACTTAGGTTTAGATTTAGGTTTGTTTAATGATAGAATCCAATTTATCTATGATTTCTACACTAAGCGTACCACTAATCTTTTGTACAGTGTTCAAATTCCTCAGGAGTCTGGATTCAGTAATTTCAATGACAACATTGGTGAAATTAAATTCTGGGGACATGAGTTTTCTATTAATACCAAAAACTTAAATCCATCTAAGAAGTTATCTTGGAATACTAACTTCAATCTTTCTGTAAACAGAAACAAAGTAATGTCTTTGGCTGATGGCATCGACAGAGTGTATGGTACATTCCATATTACACAAGTAGGACAACCATTTGGTCAATTTTATGGTCATATAGCTCAAGGTGTTTACTTGAATCAAGCAGATTTAGATAGCTCTCCTCAAGTGCCGGGAAGATCTACCGTAGGTAGTATCAAATTAACGGACCAAAATGGTGATGGTATCATTACCAATGGTGGCAATTTTGACGATAGAGTTATCATGGGTAATCCATTCCCATCCTTTACCTATGGTATTACTAACAACTTCCGTTTCGGCGATTGGGATATGAGCATCGTAGGTTCAGGTTCTCAAGGAAACCAACTATTAGTGCGTCACCTTTATAGTACCGCCAACTTAGACGGTGTCTTTAACATGGTGAAGGAAGTTCAGTATCGTTTCCGTTCTGTGGATAATCCTGGTAAAGGATTCTACGGAACTACCGTAGGTGGTGGAAACGTAACGGGTATTGAAAGAGACTGGATGAATAGCCGTTTCATTGCGGATGCTTCTTACTTCACTATCAAAAACATCACTTTAGGTTATACTATCAATAAGAAAAACAAAGTGTTTAACTCTGCTAGAATTTATACTTCCGTTCAGCAGGCGTTTGTATTCACAAAGTATTGGGGAGGTCCTAACCCTGAAACAAGTGCACAGAGTAATGGTCAGGGAGATGGTGGAAACCTAAGTCCTGGTGTTGACCTTTCAAACTATCCAGTGCCACGTACTTTCACTTTAGGAATTAACCTAAACTTTTAAAAACACTAAATCTATTGTAAAATGAAAAAAACTATCATTCTAATATTACTAGTAGCATTTACACAGACTAGCTGTAAGGAAGATTTTCTAAGTCTAGTACCTGCTACCGCCCTGAGTTCTGCCACCTTCTTTACGAAGCAGGCAGATTTTGAACAAGCCGTTAATGCTACTTACGTACCCTTACGTAATATTGTAAATGACAGAGCTTGGTTACTTGGAGAAATGCACTCTGATAATACCTATTATGCAAGAAACATTCTGTTTGGAGCTACCGAACAGCAAGAGGATATCGCAGATTTTTCTATACCTACTGCAAATGGTGTTACTTCAAACACGCATGTGTTGAATCAGTATAGACTTGATTATCAAATAATAGCAAGAGCCAATCAAATTCTTACTCAAATAGATGGTGTGAATTTTGATGCCACTGTAAAGGCCAATCTTAAAGGTCAAGCACAATTCCTAAGAGCTTATGCTTATTTTGAATTGGTAAGATACTTCGGTAAAGTGCCTTTGCACTTAGAGCCAGTGACAGACAGACAAGGTGCTGCATTGCCTTTGGCAGAAGAAGCTCAAATTTATGCTCAAATTATATCTGATGCTACTGCAGCTGCCTCTGGCCTTAAATCTAAAGCAAACCAAGAGCCCGGTAGAGTTACTTCTGGAGCTGCCAAAACTTTACTTGCAAACGTATACATCGTTCAAAAGAAATGGGCGGAAGCAGAAGCTTTGCTTATGGAAGTGGTAAATAGTGGTTCTTATTCACTAATGCCTACTTATGGAGAAGCCTTTTCTGGCAACAGCAGCAACAAAAACAATGCTGAATCAGTATTTGAAGTTCAATTCTTAGAGGGTTCCGCAGGTTTAAATGGCAACTTCATTTATAATTTCCTGCCACGCCCAATTAGCCCAGTGGAACTTGCACCCATAACTGGAACTTCTAATGCACAGCCAGTAAGTGGAGAAGGAAACAACATTCCTACACCAGACATTATTGCGGCTTATGAGGCTGGAGATCTGAGAAAAGATGAATCTATAGCCTATGTGACTTTAGGCGGTAGCTTAAGAGCCAATAAAGAATACCCATACATTAAGAAGTATGCTAAAAAGCATAGCCTTCATAATAACACAGGTACTAACTGGCCAATCTATCGTTATTCTGAAGTATTATTATTCTTAGCTGAAGCTTCTGCGGAGCAAGGAAAAACAGCTCAAGCAGCTCAATACTTAAACATGGTACGTTCTAGAGCAGGACTTGCAAATACAACGGCAAGTACGCAAGCAGATTTAAGAACAGCTGTTTATAAAGAAAGAAGAGTGGAGCTAGCTTTTGAGAATAAGCGTTGGTTTGATTTGGTTAGAACTGGAAGAGCTGTAGAAGTTATCACCGCTTACGGAAACAGAATCAAAGCTAATCCGTTAGCTTATTATTATCCAGCTGGAGCAGTTCCAAGAAGTAACTCTTTCACTAATATTTCATTGTTTTATGGAATGCCAGCAGATGAGGCTTCATTGTCTCCTCACTTCTAGTATTCAGTAGACGAAAATACTGCACAAGAGAGAATTTATTCTTTATCTTGTGCAGTATAAATTAAAATTCAACCAAGGCAAACAATGACACTAAAAAACCGAAGTATTCTCTTGTTAATTGGGGCATCGGCGATAGTTATCGCAAACTCATTTACCTTTCTTAAAAGTCAGGTACTTCCCTCCATGGACAATGAAAACCCTAAGATTAAAAAGCTTAGACTAACCGAGGGCTTTAAAGCCGAACACCTATTTAGCCCATCAGACGCAGAAATGGGTTCGTGGGTGGCTATGACCTTTGACGACAAAGGTAGAATGATCACTTCTGACCAATATGGCTCACTTTACAGATTAAAAATACCACCTATTGGCAGCCCAACTTCAAAACCAGAAGTAGAGAAAATAAAAGTTGGAACCGGTGCCAATGTAGATGAAGTAGGCATGGGTTATGCCAACGGTTTGCTTTATGCATTCAATAGCCTTTATGTCATGATCAATAACGGAAAAAACAACAAAGAATTTCCGCGTTCTAGTGGCCTATACAGGCTTCAAGATACAGACAATGACGACCATTTTGACAAAATTACGCTCATTAAAGAACTAGTAGGTCAAGGTGAGCACGGACCACACAGTATTGTACTTTCTCCAGATGGAAAATCGCTATATGTAATTGCAGGAAACCATACAGACGTACCAGCAATGGACGCTTACCGATTACCTTCAAACTGGCAAGAAGACAACCTTTTCCCATTAATTAAAGACCCAAGAGGACACGCCAATGACCGCATGGCACCTGGAGGATGGATTGCAAACCTTGACCCAGAAGGAAAAAAGTGGGAATTGGTAAGTGCAGGATATAGAAATGCATTTGACTTGGCGTTCAACGAAGTAGGCGATTTATTTGTCTATGATGCTGATATGGAGTGGGATTTTGGACAGCCTTGGTACCGCCCTACCCGTATTAATCATGCGACCAGTGCAAGTGAATATGGCTGGAGAACAGGAAACAGTAAATGGGCTCCTTCTTTCCCAGACAACTTACCAGCAGTTTTAAACATTGGACAGGGCTCTCCTACCAACCTTTTGCATTTAAAAGATGCTAAATTTCCTGCTAAATATAGAAGCTCACTGTTGGCTTTCGACTGGAGTTTTGGAATTATCCATGCCATTCATTTAAAACCAGATGGCTCTTCCTATTCGGCAGACAGAGAAGAATTTTTGTCAGGGATTCCGCTTCCATTAACAGATGGAGCCATTGGCCCTGACGGAGCTCTTTATTTCTTAACGGGTGGTCGTAGATTAGAATCAGACCTTTATAGAGTAGCATATGTAGGGAACGAAAGCACTGCTTCAGTAGCCGCAAAACCTATCAATGCCGAAAACCAACTTAGAAGAGATTTAGAGAAATTCCATACGGGTGGTCCAAACAAAAACGCTGTAAAAGCTGCTTGGCCAGAACTTAGTAACCCTGACAGATTCATTAGATATGCGGCAAGATTAGCTCTAGAGCATCAGCCTGTTTCAGAATGGCAGTCAAAAGCTCTTACGGAGAAAAATCCTGTGGCCTTAACACAATCTCTTATTTCATTAATAAGAATGGGTGATGGCTCTAAGAAAAACGAAATATTAAGTGCCTTAACCAGCATTAATTATAAAGCACTAAATGAAGCTCAGCAGTTAGATGTATTAAGAGCTTTTGAACTAGCATTTCTTAGAATGGGTGAGCCAGAAGGAGATATGAAAACAAAAGTAGTGGCATTCTTAAACCCTAACTACCCAGCCAAAACAGCTCAATTAAACAGGTCTTTGAGCAAAGTATTATTATACTTAGATGCACCTGGAGCAGTTCAGAAGACTTTGGCTTTAATGAAAATTAAAACAGAGCCGGGCACAGAAAGCTTAATGGAAGAAACCGCTACAGCTTCTAGCGATTTAATCTTAAGAAACCCTCAGTATGGTTCTGACATTGCTAAAATGCTAGCAAACATGCCGCCAATGCAGCACACTTATTACGCTACCGTATTAAGCATGGCTAAAAACGGTTGGACTCCTAAAATGAGAGAGACATACTTCAAATGGTTCGATAAAGCTTTCAGTTATAAAGGCGGAAGAAGTTATGTGGGTTTCATAGACAGAGCTCGTAAACTAGCTTTGAAAAATGTACCAGAAGACAAAATAGCCTATTACGATAAAATGTCTGGTGCAGATAAATTAAGCTCAAATGGAAACGACCTTACAGAGGTTGCCTATCCAAAGGGGCCAGGAAAACGTTGGACTATAGAAAGTGCGGAAAAAGCCATGGAAAGTGGATTGACAAACAGAAACTTTGAACAAGGTAAATCCATGTTTGCGGCTACTACTTGTAAAAGCTGTCATACCATGAGAGGTGATGGAGGAATGATTGGACCAGATTTAACCCAATTAGGTTCTAGGTTTTCTACTAAAGACATGTTGGAATCAATCATAGAGCCCGACAAAGTAGTTTCTGATCAATATGCCGCTTCGCAATTCGGACTAAAAGATGGTAACTCAATAGTAGGAAGATTGGTCAACGAAGACAAGACTACTTACTATGTCTCTCAAAATCCTTTTGCTCCAGAGTCTATTGAAAAAGTGTTAAAATCTGATGTGGTATCTGTAAATACTTCAAAGGTTTCTATCATGTTCCCAGGACTGATAAACAGTCTTAACGAAGATGAATTAAAAGATTTAGTAGCCTATTTAATGGCCGGTGGAAACGAAAAAAATAAAATGTTCTCTTCCAAGTAAAACTAGTGACCATAAAATGTTGTCTAAGATCCTTTTATACTAAGAATGACAGGCTATGGTCAATGGTTAATGTTTAGTTAAAAATTAGATTTGGTTCAGATATGTAATTATCTGAACCAATCTTTCTTATTTCTATTTAGCCGGTTCTAAGACATGAAAAACACCAAACTGATATTATTCCTATTCTTGGCTTCTCAAACCCTATTACGGGCTCAAGATACTACTCCAAAATCTCCTAATATACTCTATATTCTGGTAGACCAATGGAGAGCCCAGACCATGGGATACGCTGGAAATCCGGATGTTATTACGCCTAATTTGGATCGACTGGCCTCCGAAAGTATCAACCTTAAAAATGCCGTATCTGGAACACCCGTATGCACTCCGCACAGGGCTTCTCTTATGACCGGCCAGTACCCACTGACCAATGGCGTTTTCATGAATGATGTCTTATTAGACACCAATGCCATTACGCTACCTAAGGTATTTAACAAGCATAATTACAACACGGGATTCATAGGCAAATGGCACCTGGATGGTCACGGCAGAAACACTTACATTCCCCCTACTCTCCAGCAAGGATTTGCGTATTGGAAAACCTTGGAATGCACACATAATTATAACAACTCTGCCTATTATACTGGAGATTCTGACCAAAAGAAATTTTGGGATGGCTATGACGCTGCCGCTCAAACAGACGATGTATTAAAATATTTAGATAAGCAAACCTCAAAAGATAAGCCCTTCTTACTCATGCTTTCCATTGGTAGCCCTCATGCTCCTTATGAAACAGCCCCTGCCGAATTCAAGGAATGGTATGAAAACAAAGAAATAACCCTTCGAGACAATGTGCCAGCTGAACTTAGAGAGAAAGTGCTTGAGGACACTAAAGGTTATTATGCACATATGACTGCCATAGATACTTACATAGGACAAATGTGGCAAAAACTCATCGACCTAAATCTGGAAGAAAACACCATCATCGTTTTCACCTCTGACCACGGCGACCTACTCGGCTCTCATGGTTTCTATAAAAAGCAGCAGCCCTATCAGGAAAGTATTAAAGTGCCCTTTCTTATTCACTACCCAAAAGCATTTGGGAAAGAAGGTAAAACTTTAGAAACCTTAATTAATTCGCCAGACATCATGCCTACGCTTTTGGGGCTGTCAAATATTGCTATTCCAGAAACTGTAGAAGGCATAGATTTTTCGTCCGTCCTCAGCGGAAAAAAGAAAGACAAAGTAAAGCAAACGCTAATTTCTTGTCCACAGCCCTTTGGACAGTGGGCCAGAAAAAAAGGAGGCAAAGAATATAGAGGGCTCTTTACTGGTAAATACACTTATGCCAGAGATTTGGAAGGACCTTGGCTCCTTTTTGACAATGAAGAAGACCCTTTCCAAATGAATAATTTGATTGGCAAAGCCGAATATCAAAAGTTACAAAAGGAAATGGATAAGAATCTAAGCAAGGAACTCAAAAAAAAGAAAGACGAATTTCTTCCAGGAATGGCATACGTTAAGAAATGGAATTATTTGGTAGACGAAACTGAGACCGTTCCATATATCAATGTGAATTATGAAGGAAAACCTATTATAGAATAATCATTTACAATCAAACAACCCGAAATGAATTTAAATCAAAACATAAAAACGCTACTGGCTACTGTCGTAATGGGCTCTTTTACAGTTTCATGTACGCAATCGCATAGTGCATCAAAAGCAGCTCAAGAAACAACAGTAAATAAAGAAGCTGGTTTCAAAAAAATATTTAATGGCAAAAACTTAGACGGCTGGAATGGCGATCCTACCTACTGGAGCGTAAAAGATGGAAATTTAGTAGGAGAAATAACCCCTGCGACTTTGCTAAAAACAAATTCATTCATAATTTGGAAGGGCGGTGAGCCAGGCGATTTTGAATTAAAAGGAGAGTTCAATATTACGGAAAAAGGAAACTCTGGAATCAACTATAGAAGTGAGCAACTTTCTGATATTCCTTTTGCATTAAAAGGATACCAGGCAGACATTGACGGTGCAAACCGTTATACGGGCCAAAACTATGAAGAGAGAGGAAGAGCAACCCTAGCCTACAGAGGTCAGATTACGAGTATTAGACCTCAAAATGGTGACATGACACATGAGCAAGTAAGAGCAAAAGTTCAAAAAAATGCTTGGACCGACTTAGATGTGACCGGTAGTGTTGGAGATTCTGATGAATTAAAAACAAAAATTAACGCCGAAGGCTGGAATGAATTTAGGTTGGTCATTAAAGGCAATAGATTACAACATTATGTAAATGGTGTTTTAATGAGTGATGTAACCGACAACGACACCGTAAACGGGAAAACAAAAGGACTTTTAGGGGTGCAGGTGCATGTAGGACCACCCATGAAAGTGATGTATAGAAATTTAAGATTAAAACAAGAATAGCAAATGACAAAAATCGGATTTAACGTACTAGCATGGTCTGCGAATGTATCGGAAGACTTATACCCTATCATAGAACGCCTAAAAAACATAGGTTATGACGGGGTGGAGTATTTTGTGGGAGCAGAGGAAATTAAAAATTATAAGCTAGTAGGAGATCGCTCAAAGGAGCTTGGTCTTGAAGTTACTTGTGTTACGGTGGTAAGCCCTGATGCAAATCCGGTTAGTGACGATATCAATATAAGAGCAAAGGGTTTAGACAGAATCAAATGGTCAATAGACAGAACAGCCGAATTAGGTTCTAAGATACTTTGTGGCCCTTTTCACTCTGCTCATGCTCATTTTTATGGACGCCCTGCCACGGCTGATGAGCTTAAATGGAGTGCAGAAAATATGCACAAAGCAGGTGAACACGCCAAAGAAGCGGGAGTGACTTTGGCACTAGAAGCCTTAAATAGATTTGAGTGTTATTTAGTGAATACCATGGCAGATTTGGCCAAACTGGTGACCTCTGTAAATCACCCAAATGTGAGGGCCATGTTTGACACTCACCATAGCAATATTGAAGAGAAAAAATATGTTACGGCCATCAATAACATTGCCCCACATTTAGAGCATGTACATATTTCTGAAAACGATAGAGGGACGCCAGGAAGTGGACACATTCCTTTCGACGACGCCTTTTCGGCTTTAAAAGGTATTAATTATGACGGTTGGTTAACCATCGAAGCTTTCTCTAGAAGCGACCCAGATTTTGCGAACGCCATAAACGTTTGGAGAGAATATGACGACGCCTGGGACATTGCAGAAAAAGGCTTGAAGTTTATTCAAGACATGTCTGCCAAACATGGCTTATAAACAAGCATGGTTTTTAAAAGAAACGAATTAAACAACCCATTGAAAAATATCCTATGAAAAATCAACTGCCATTCCGTTTTGGCTCCGAAGTCTACACTTGGTTTATGAGTGGCGACGGTGAAACCCATAAAGGTCAGCTTGGTCACATGATTGAGATTATCGCTAAAGCTGGCTTTACAGGTATTCAGCCCATCTTCACTTGGATGGGCGACTTGGTCAATCCAGAATTATTAGCCGACAAGCTTAAAGAACAAGGCATAGAACTGGCTGCACTGGCTTTAGCACAAGACTGGAATGGAGCAAAAGAAACGGATGAGGAAAAAATAGTTGCAGATAATGCCATAGCACTTTTAGAACATTTTCCTGGAGCCATGCTAAATACGGTTCAAATTCCAACTGGACGTCATGATATAAAAAGCAGAAGAAAAAGCTTGGTTAACATTGTCAATACAGTTTCTAAAAGAGCCGCTGATAAAGGAATTCCATGTAGCTATCATCCTAATTCACCGCATACTTCTATCATCAGAACAGAAGAAGATTATAAAATAGTTTTAGAAAGTCTTGACACTGCTGTAACCGGTTGGACCCCAGACGTAGGTCATATCATAAATGGCGATATGGATCCTCTAAGCAAAATGAAGGAATACCAGTCGCTGATTAACCATGTGCATTATAAAGATTGGGATGGAAATCCCGAATTTGTATTAATGGGAAAAGGAAAAGTAAAGCTTTTAGAAATTACCCAATGGCTTAAAGACATTAACTATGGTGGCTGGATCATCTGCGAAGATGAAGGCTCCTTAGCACTTGAAGACCCAGATGCCGTGACCATTCATGACGGACAATGGATAGTAAACGATTTAATTCCTAAACTGAAGTAAAATGCCCATCATTGAAACAAACGGAATAAAACTCTATTACGAAGAAAGAGGCGAATCTCACAAACCTCCCCTTCTTCTTATTATGGGTATTACCGCTCCTGGCTCTGTATGGTATGCTCACGTGGAAGCATGGGAAAAGGAATTTAGGTGCATTATTGTGGATAATAGAGGCGTCGGAAAATCCGACAAACCGAAAGGGCCTTACACCACAGCACAAATGGCCGATGACTATGCAGGACTTTTAGAGCATCTAAACCTTGATAAAGTAAATGTAGCAGGCGTTTCAATGGGCGGAACCATTGCACTTCAATTGGCTATAAGACATCCTAAAAAGGTCAAATCTCTCCTATTAATGTGTCCGTGGGCCAGATGCGACAATACCGCAAAGGCTATTTTTCAGCACATAATGACCTGCAAAGCACGTTTTAGACCTGAGGAGTTTAGCCACTACATTCAACTTCTTATCTATTCAAAAGCCTCTTGGGATAATGAGACCATTTATAAAGAACTAGAAGATGGTAGAGCAGCAGATGCCATTGGTGAAAACCAGCAGCCCCTACATGGTTTGGAAGGTCAAGCCTGGGCTTGCATAACGCACAACGTTTTGGACAAACTGTCTAGCATTAGTCAGCCTACTTTTATTGTTGGTGGTGAAGAGGATCAATTTACGCCAAAATGGATGGCAAATGAGATAGCAGAAACCATACCTAAGGCGGAATTATATCTCTACCCTAAAAGCGGGCATATTTTTCATTTTGAACATCTTGAAGACTTTAACCAGAGAAGTTTAAACTGGTTTATAAAACAATGAATTTCCTAAAAGAAAATAGCTGGAAAGATAAAATCTCTCATACCTCCCAAATAGGTGGTATAGAAACTTCCATTTTGGACAATGGATTAGGAAAAGGCACTAGAATAGCCTGGATAAACACTGGAACAGGCTTAAGATTTAAGGTCGTTTTAGATCGTGGAATGGACATTGTAGATGCATTTTACAAGGAGCATTCTCTGGCATGGATCAGCCATAACGGCGTTACAGCCCCTCAGCCATTTTCTGATGAAGGCATAGACTGGCTTAAGACTTTCTCAGGGGGTTTACTGACCACCTGTGGACTCTCCAATGTGGGAGGCCCAAATGAAGACGAATATGGCAAAAGAGGATTACACGGCAGAATAAGTAACATTTCGGCAGAAATAGAATCTATTATCCAGCCCGATCCTTTGATAGGAAAAATGGAAATGAGCATCACCGGTATATTGAGAGAATCTACCGTTTTTGGTGCCAATCTAGAACTGCGAAGAACCATTTCCTGCACGCTTGGAGCGTCTGAAATCAAAATAAACGACGAGATTATTAACAGAGGAAATACAAAAGTGCCTGTGATGGTGCTTTACCATATCAACTTCGGTTATCCTCTTGTAGACGAAGGCACCCAAATTATGTGGGAAGGAGACTGGAAAGCTCGCGATACCAAATCAGAAGATATTTTTAAGGAGGGCAATGATTTCAAAACCTGTCCGGGAGCTTTATCGGCACATGATGGTACCGGTGAAGCGGCGGCCTACATAGAGATGGCAACAGACAGCGAAGGTTTTTCAAATTGCGGTATAAGCAATGAAAAATTGAATCTAGCAGTCCATCTAAAATACAAAAAAGACCAATTACCCGCATTCTGTAATTGGCAGCATTGGGGCAAAGGCGAATATGTGACAGGCTTAGAACCCGGAACAAATTTACCTATCGGTCAAAAGCAAGCGAGAGAAGACGGCACTTTACAATTTTTAGAGCCTTTTCAATCGAAAACTATAAATTTTGAATTCAAAATAACAAACATTTAAAAGCATAATATAAACGGAACTATGAGTAACATTTCAAACGCATTAGAACAAGGAAAAGGAATTTTGAGACTTACCCCTACTTGGGTACCTCGTTCTTTTTGTGTACCAGGAAGGAGAATTAAACTTCACCCAGACGATTATTACGTACTAGGCGGAGAGCGTGGCGGTATAGACGAAAGATGGCTTTCTTCTACCTGTGCTGCAGAAAATGGCCCATTAACAGGCAAAAACGAAGGTTTGAGTCATGTGGTTTATAACGATGGAGAAAAGGATGTTTTTGTAACGCTGAAAGATGTTATTGAAGAACTAAAAGGAGAGATTATTGGCGATAGACTTTGGGACGAATACAAAAGCTGGCCGATGTACTCTAAGTTTTTTGACAACATGGGACCTCTCCCTCATCATATCCATCACAATGACGAAAAAGCAGCATTAGTGGGTCAAAATGGTAAGCCTGAAGCTTATTATTTCCCTCCTCAGCTTAATAATCATGGCGGAGATTTCCCTTATACTTTTTTCGGAATAACACCAGGTACCACTAAGGAGCAAATCAAAGAATGCTTGATGAACTTCACAAAAGGTGACAATAAAATCACCAACTATTCCGCTGCTCAAAGACTAGAACCTGGCACTGGATGGTATGTTCCACCAGGAGTTTTGCATGCACCGGGTAGCCTTTGTACCTATGAGCCACAGAAAGCTTCGGACATTTTTGCGATGTACCAAAGTCTGGTCAATGAGGCTATTGTACCAGAAGAGCTATTATGGAAAGGTACACCTCAAGATAAAATCGGTGATTATGACGAATTAGTAAGCGTAATCGATTGGGAACTTAACACAGACCCAAACATCGTTGAGAAATTTTTCATGTTACCAAAACCAGTAAAACCCGTAGCAGAAATGGAAGCTGAAGGTTACATAGAAAACTGGATATGCTACAAGGCTGTAGACTTTAGTGCCAAAGAATTAACGGTACTGCCAGGCCAAACCGTTACCATAACAGATGCCGCAGCTTACGGATTGATAGTGATGCAGGGTCACGGTAAAATGGGCGAATGGAACATTGAAACACCAGCATTGATAAGATATGGCCAATTAACCAATGACGAGTTCTTTGTAACTGAAAAAGCGGCAAAAGAAGGTGTGACTATCACAAATTATTCTGCCCATGACCCAATAGTAATATTGAAACATTTTGGGCCTAACAACCCGGATTTAATAGTGGAATAAGTAAATTATTTTTTAATCAACCCAAACTAAAATATAATGAGTACTAATAATTATCCAAAACTACATAATGCTACTTGGCCAGGAATAGTAGGTAAAGGGCCCGATTCTGAACCCGCCATAGCCTTAGATAACATGTTAAAAATGACTGCCGCTGCTGAAGTGAACGGGGTCAAGTTTGATGGTGTAGATCTAGGACTTTTTGACCCACATTATGATCTTGATACTTCTGATGATGGCGTAAAAAGGTTGGCAGAAAAAGTAGCTGCTTATAACCTTTCCATAGGAAGTTTGGTAGCTCCAATCTGGGGTGGTCCTGCTATGGGAACCAAAGAGCAAAGAACAGAATTTGTAGAAATGGTACGTAAGTCTTGCGAAATAGGTCAGAAACTAAGAGCTATGGGCATAAGACCAAACGGAATAGTTAGAATAGACTCTGCCAGCAGTGTAGCAGACTGGGCAAAAGACCCTAAAGGCAATTCAAAATTAATAGCCGACACTTTCCGTGAAGCTTGTGACGTAGCTGCAGACTATGGTGAAAGACTGGCCGCAGAAGGAGAAATATGCTGGGGAGGAATGCAAAGTATGGATTACATGCTAGAAACCTTTGAGATGGTAGACAGGAAAAACATTGGTTTCCAGGCCGATATGTCACATACCACGCTCTATCTTCTTGGTTATAATGCTCCGGAACACAGGGTATTACCAAAAGATTTCAACTGGGACGACAGAGAAACTTTCTTAGCCGCTCTTAAAAAAATCACGGATAAACTAAGACCTTGGACCATAGATTTCCACGTGGCTCAAAACGACGGAACCGTACACGGAACAGGCTCGCATGATAAAACAGGACGCCACTGCCAAGCATTAGATCCTAACGGAAAACTAGACATCGCAAACGATGCTGGCTACTGGCTAAGGGATGGCTCTGGTGAATTAACAAAGGCATTTAAGCATATCTGCTGGGATGGATGTATGTTCTCTAACGAAATTATGACGCAGCCTCAAACATGGAACGACATCTTGGGAGCTATGATACAAGTAAGAGAAAAACACGGCTGGTACGAGGCCTAAAATTTAGCGGGATTTTGCCATCCCGCTAAATTCAAACTCATACATTTTTAACTCTATACTCAACCTGAAACATTAGAAAGAATGGCACAAAAAAAGAAACTTAGAATAGGATTAGTAGGCACGGGCCTCATGGGTAGAACCCATGCAAACGGCTATAACAGAATTCATAATTTTTTCCCTGATTTAGAATTCGAACCAGAACTTATAGCGGTTTGCTCTAGAAATGAAGAAAAAGTTAAGGCTTTTGCTGAGCAGTGGAACTTTGCCTCTTATGAAACCGATTGGAGAAAACTGATAGCTAGAGACGACATTGATGCTATAGATGTATGTACCCCTAACGACAGCCACGCCGAAATATCCATAGCTGCCGCCGAAGCTGGCAAAATGGTCTTATGCGAAAAACCGCTTTCTAGAACCATAGAAGAAGGTCAAAAAATGGTAGACGCTGCCGAAAAAGCAGGCGTTAAAACCACAGTATGGTACAACTATCGTAGAATTCCTGCGGTCACTTTAGCCAAAAACATTATAGACTCTGGTAAATTAGGCAGAATCTTCCATTACAGAGGAAACTTCTTACAAGACTGGACCATCAATGCCGACTTACCACAAGGAGGTGAAGGCCTTTGGCGTATGGATTCTAACGCCGCTGGTTCTGGAGTTACAGGAGATTTATTAGCTCACTGTATTGATTCTGCCATGTGGTTAAATGGTGGTATTAAAGATGTTTCTGCGGTCACAGAAACTTTCGTAAAAGAGAGAATGCATCAGCTTACTGGTAAAGTAGAGCCCGTCAAAATCGATGATGCTTGCCTTTTCCATTGTCACTTCGAAAACGGTTCTTTGGGTCTTTTTGAGGCCACAAGATACGCCAGAGGGCATAAAGCCCTAAAAACATTTGAAATTAATGGTGAGCATGCCTCTATCCGTTGGGACTTGCATGACATGAACAGACTAGAGTTCTTTGATCATGCTGATGAGTCTAAACTCAGAGGATGGCGTTCTATTCACGTTACAGATGGAGACCATCCTTATATTGACAAATGGTGGATTCCTGGTTGTGGTATTGGATGGGAACACAGTTTTGTACACCAAGTGGCAGATTTCCTTAAAAGTCTGGAAGACGGCAGCGACTGCTCCCCTACTTTCAAAGAAGCTTTACAGACGCAAAAAGTTTGTGAAGCCATCATTGCATCTGCAACAGAGAGAAGATGGGTGGATACCGGCGTAGACGGACAATTCGTATAAAATAAATGCAGCCTAGCAAATGCCAGGCTGCATTTTCTTAAAACCCTATGCCCCTTCTTCAAATCTCCCAAATTTCAAAATCATTTTCAGGAATACAAGTTCTTGAAAATATCTCCTTTGACCTTCAAGCAGGCGAGGTGCATGCCCTCATGGGAGAAAACGGAGCTGGTAAGTCTACTTTGATGAAAATACTCATGGGGATGCTCAAAGCAGACTCCGGCAGCATTTCTCTTTCAGGAGAAAATATCACAAAACTAGGCGTTCAGGAAACCCTAAAAAAAGGCATCGCCATGATTCATCAGGAAATCCTTATGGTTCCTGAATTGAGCATTGCCCAAAACATCTTTTTAGGAAAAGAAACCGCCACTTTTTCCTTTTTAAATGAAAAGCATATCAATCAGCAGACGCAAGAGCTGTTTGATAACATTGGTTTAACGCTAAACCCGATAAGCAAAATGAAGGATTTGAGCATCGCTCAAATGCAAATGGTGGAAATAGTCAAAGCGATTTCAAATGAGGCCAAGGTTATTATCATGGATGAACCTACCTCTGCCCTATCCGATAAAGAAGTGGGGAAACTTTTTGAAATCATCAAAGACCTAAAAAGCAAGAACGTGGCCATCGTTTATATCTCCCATAAAATGGACGAGATATTTCAAATAGCAGATCGGGTCACGGTGTTGAGAGATGGACATTATATGGGCACCAAAGCAGCACATGAGCTCAATAACAAAACCCTGATCAGTATGATGGTGGGTAGAGAAATTGACCATATTTATCCCGTCTCAAGTGCCAAAATAGGCCAAACACTACTCGAAGTACAAGGCTTAAGCTCTAAAGGGAAATTTGAAAACATCCATTTTGATGTTAAAGCGGGAGAAGTTTTAGGCATATCTGGATTGGTTGGTGCTGGCAGAACTGAAGTAGCTAGAGCCATAGCAGGGCTAGATAAATTTGACCGTGGTAAAGTGATTTTAGAAGGCAAGGAATTAAAGCTCAAAAGCCCAAAAGATGCGATTGCTGAAAAAATAGGTTATGTCAGCGAAGACCGTAAAGCCCTGGGTTTCATTCCAGATTTATCTGTCAATGAAAACCTAACTCTAGCCAGTTTAAAGGTTTACTCCAGTAACTATTTTCCGATAAAAAACCGTGAACAAACCGCAGGTCAAAATATGGTTAATGACCTTAAAATTAAAACAACTGGTCTCTCCCAAAAAGTAGGAAACCTGAGCGGTGGAAACCAGCAAAAAGTAGTCATTGGCAAAGTGCTTTTAACTTTTCCAAAGGTTATTATCTTGGATGAACCCACGAGAGGAATTGACATTGGAGCCAAATTTGAAATTTATAAACTCATCAGAACGCTGAGCAGTAAAGGAATTGCCATTATCATGATATCCTCAGAACTGCCAGAAATCTTAGGCCTTAGCGATAGGGTTTTAGTACTTGCTAGAGGCCAACAAACGGCCATATTATCAGGAAAAGAAGCCACTCAAGAAAACATTATGCAATATGCAATTCATTAAAAACCTCAAAGAATACGGCATATTTATCTCCTTTATAGTCACTTGTGCTATACTCTCTTATGCTACGCCGCAGTTTTTGAGTATGGCCAACTGGACCATTATAATCACACAAGTGTCTATCAATGCCTTGCTGGCATTCGGTGTGACGTTTGTAATTATCACCGGAGGTATAGACCTCTCTGTGGGCTCCATTGTGGCAGTAACCGGTGTGGTGGCGGCGTCATTGGCACAAAACGGCGACTACCCCGTAATGGTGGCCGTGGCTGGAGGTTTAATCGCAGGACTGGCATTCGGTTTTTTAAACGGTTTTTTAGTTACCAAGAGCAAAATTGCTCCCTTTATTGTGACCTTGGGCACCATGACCATAGGCAGAGGCCTAGCTCTTATACTGAGTAAAGGCAGGCCGGTTTCCAACCTTTCAGATAGTTTCAACTTTATCGGCAACGGGAAAGTTTTAGGACTCCCTGTACCCATCATTATTCTAATTCTTGTCTTTATCCTTAGTTCTGTGGCTCTTCGTAAAACCATTTTCGGAAGATATGTCTATGCCATAGGTGGAAATGAAGACGCCGCTTGGGCATCAGGAATAAGCGTTAATAAAATCAAACTTGCCGCTTATGCCATCTGTGGAGCTTTATCCGGTTTGGCGGGAATACTATTGACCGCTAGAATAAGCACAGGTCAGCCTAACTCAGGAATGGGTTTTGAACTTGATGCCATTGCCGCAGTAGTGATAGGCGGCACAAGTACCACAGGTGGCCGTGGAACTATGGTAGGAACGCTTATTGGAGTGCTGTTGATTGGTGTTATAAACAACGGCCTAGACCTTATGAACGTAACTTCTTATTTCCAGCAGGTCATTATGGGTATCATCATTATTGGAGCTGTATTGATGGACAGCTGGAATCAAAAAACGAGAAACTAAACAGTATATATGAAATCATTAAAATTACTTTTTTTTGCAGGTCTTATTTCACTCACAGCTTGTAATCCTGCCGAAGACGACGGTAAACTGGTTATAGGAGCTACCATGCTCAGTATGCAGAATGAGTTTATTGTAAACGTGGCTGACGAAATGGAGAAGAAAGCCACGGAAATGGGCGTAAAACTCATTATAGTTGATGCCGAAAGGTCTGCTCTAAAACAGATGGAACAGGTAGAGAGCTTTATAGCTCAAGGCGTTGATGCCATCATTTTAAACCCTTGCGAAGTAGAAGCCAGCTCTCCGGCCGTTGCCAGAGCCAAAGCCGCGGGAATTCCAATTATTAATGTCAACTCTGAAACCGCAGAAAAACCCAATGCTTTTGTAGGCTCAAATGACATGGAATCTGCCCGAATAGCCATGAATTATCTGGTAGATAAAATGGATGGAAAAGGAAATCTGGTGATGATTCATGGCTTTATGGGTCAAGCCGCTCAAATCCAAAGAGAGGCAGGTGCTAAAGAAATATTAAAAGCCCACCCTGACATGAAATTACTGGCAGAGCAAACCGGCGAATGGGACCGTTCTAAAAGCATGGACTTGATGCAAAATTGGATTCAATCTTACGGAAATAAAATAAATGCTGTTTTTGCTCATAACGATGAAATGGGCATGGGTGCCGTAAAAGCATTAGAAACGGCTGGACTAAAAGATAAGGTTCTGGTGGTAAGTATAGATGCCATTCAGGATGCTTTACAGGCCGTAAAAAAAGGAACATTGGATGCCACTGTTTTCCAGAATGCCAGAGAACAGGGAGCTGCAGCCATTAGCACTGCCGTTAAGCTGGCACTAGGACAGGAAACCGAGAAAGAAATATTGATTCCTTTCCAGTTAGTGGTCAAAGAAAACGTAAATGAATTCTTAAAGTAGAAAACTCGTAACTATCTAATTACATAGCAGTTACAAACGATAAAAAACAATATTTTCAACCAAGCAGTACAGTAAAGGACGGGATACCTATCCGACCTTAATAATTTAGCACCTATAAACAAGAACAACATCATGGACATTTCGGTTAAGAATTTTAAATATGTAGACTACCTGTGGGATTTCGAAAAAGCAGAGTCTTT
Organism: Arcticibacterium sp.; assembly: GCF_055134445.1. NCBI lineage: Bacteria > Pseudomonadati > Bacteroidota > Cytophagia > Cytophagales > Leadbetterellaceae > Arcticibacterium > Arcticibacterium sp. Next base: position 12,070 of record NZ_JBSRVI010000099.1, on the reverse strand, counting down.
AAAAAATGATCAAGTTGCGTTATTTTTATACAGATCTAACATCTTAGGTGCAGACCTAAGAATTACAAATTATGGCGGTGGTAACACAAGCTGTAAAACGATAGAGAAAGATCCGCTTACCAACGAAGAGCTTGAAGTGATGTGGATTAAAGGCTCAGGTGGAGACATTGGCACATTAACTCGCTCGGGTATAGCAGGTCTTTATACAGAAAGATTACGCAACCTTAAGAACGTTTACGAAGGTCTGGCTGACGAAGACAGAATGGTTGGCCTTTTTAATCATTGCATATATGACTTAGACAGTCGTGCCCCTTCTATTGACACGCCTCTTCACGGTCTTTTACCTTTCGCCCACATTGATCATCTTCATCCAGACGCCCTTATTGCGGTAGCTGCGGCAGAAGACAGCGAAAAAGTAACCAAAGAAATCTGGGGAGATACCATGGGTTGGGTGCCTTGGCAGCGTCCTGGTTTTGACTTAGGTCTTCAATTGGAAAAATGTTTGGCAGATAATCCAGGCATCAGAGGTATTGTTTTGGGTAGCCATGGATTGTTTACTTGGGCCGACAACTCCTATGATTGCTACATCAATAGCCTTGAGGTCATTGAGATGGCATCGGAATACATTGAAAAGAAAATTGCTGAAAAAGGAAGCGTTTTTGGTGGACAAAAAATAGAAAGTTTACCTAAGCAAGAGCGTTTAGATAAAGCCGCTGATCTCATGCCACTTTTACGTGGAATGTGTTCCTCCGAAAACCGTATGATTGGGCATTTTACCGATGCCGATGTGGTTTTAGAGTTTATCAACAGTAATGATTTGGCAAGACTTGCTCCTATGGGAACTTCTTGTCCTGACCATTTCTTGAGAACCAAAATTCAACCTTTGGTATTAACACTTGACGCCAACGAAGACTTATCAGATTCCGAAGCTGTTTTAGCCAAGCTAGAGCCTGCTTTTGAAGCCTATAGAAAAGAATATCAAGCATACTACGATACCTGCAAAAAGGCGAATAGCCCAGCGGTAAGAGATGCCAACCCGGTCATTATTATATACCCAGGTGTAGGTATGTTTAGCTTCGCAAAAAACAAACAAACTACCCGTGTAGCCAGTGAGTTTTACATCAACGCCATTAATGTAATGCGTGGTGCCGAAGCCATTACGGCTTACACTTCCCTACCAAGACAAGAAGCTTTCGACATAGAATATTGGCTTTTAGAAGAAGCAAAATTATCTAGAATGCCTAAAGAAAAGCCTCTTTCTAGAAAAGTAGCTTTTGTGACGGGTGCAGGTGGTGGAATTGGTAAGGCCATTGCCGACAAATTAGCACAAGAAGGAGCCAATGTTTTCTTAACGGATATTGCCGAAGATAGACTAAAAGAAGCCGTAGGAACTTACGGTGGTGATACTGCAGCATATGCAGTTTGTGACGTAACCAACAGCAGCTCTGTAGCAGAAGCTTATAAAGCAGCTTGTTTGGAGTTTGGTGGTGTGGACATTGTGGTACACAGTGCAGGACTGGCCATTTCTAAACCACTGGCAGACACCACAGATGCAGATTGGGACATCTTACAAAAGGTATTGGTGAAAGGTCAGTTTGAACTTGCCAAACAGTGTGTAGGCGTTATGCGTAAGCAAAAACTGGGCGGAGATTTCATTAGCATTGCCAGTAAAAATGGTTTAGTAGCAGGACCAAACAATGTGGCTTATGGCACGTCAAAAGCGGCTCAACAGCACATGGCTAGATTATTAGCCGCAGAATTAGGCCCAGAGAAAATCCGTGTAAACACGGTTAATCCTGATGGGGTGATAGTAGGAAGTAAAATCTGGGAAGGTGCATGGGCAGAAGGCAGAGCCAAAGCTTATGGCATAAAAGTAGAAGAACTACCCGCTCACTATGCCAAAAGAAACTTGATGAATGAAATCATTTATCCAGCAGATATTGCCAATGGCGTATTTGCTTTAGTAGCAATATTAGAAAAAAGTACCGGAAACATTATCAATGTAGATGGCGGTATGGCAAACGCATTTGTAAGATAAAAATTTAAATAAAAAAACACCAGAGCCTTCTGGGTCTGGTGTTTTTTTTTACGATTATAACTACTGTTCAAAGCTTCCGTTTTGAACCACTAGTATTCCATAATGAAACAAAAGGTAACCGCAATATTTGACATAGGAAAAACCAATAAGAAGATTTTCCTATTTGATGAAGACTTCCAAGAAGTACATAAGGCGTATGTACGGTTTGACGAGATTGAAGATGAAGACGGCTATCTTTCTGAAGATATTGAAAAGTTGAAAAAGTGGGTGGTCGAGACTTTTGACAACATACTATCCTCTGGAAAATACGAAATTACAGCTCTTAACTTTTCTACCTACGGTGCCAGTTTTGTGCACATTGGAGGAGATGGAGAGGTGGTATCTCCTTTGTATAATTACACCAAACCTTACGACAGCTGTATTGAAGCTATTTTTTACGCCAAATACGGCCCAATAGACAAATTCTGTCAAGAAACTGGCTCTGCAAAATTGGGTATGTTAAACTCTGGTTTGCAGCTCTATCTTATCAAGTACAAACAGCCAGATCTGTATAAAAAAATAAAATACTCGCTACACTTACCGCAGTTTATCAGTTTCCTTTTTACAGGCACACCTTTAAGCGAGTACACCAGCATTGGCTGCCATACTGCCCTCTGGGATTATAACAAAAACGACTACCACCGCTGGGTCTATGAAGAAGGGATAGATAGCAAATTACCCAAAATAGTATCTACCGAAAGTAGCCTAGACATGAATTACAAAGGTCATCAGATGAAGATTGGTGTGGGTATTCATGACAGTTCGTCGGCCTTGGTTCCTTATTTAAGAAGCTCTGAAAAGCCTTTTTTACTGGTTTCTACCGGCACATGGAGCATAACACTGAACCCTTTTAGTGATGGCATTTTAAACCTTGCAGATTTAAAGGAAGACTGTCAGAACAACATGCTTATAAACGGCGATGCCGTAAAAGCTGCTCGGCTTTTCTTGGGTAATGAATACAAACTACAGGTTAAAAAATTAACCGAACACTACGGCGTAAACCACGAAACACATAGAACAGTCAAATTTGACAAAGCCATTTTTAAGCGTCTCAACAAAGACTTTAAACGGTATTTTTCTTGGGAGAGTTTAAATGACAACAATGCTCCTAGCGAAACAACATTACCTTTTGAGACTTTTGAAGAGGCCTATCATCAAATGATGCTGGAGCTGGTTAAACTGCAGGTAAGAAATATTGAAATAGCCAAGGGCTCAGATGATCTGAGAAACCTTTATATCGATGGCGGCTTTAGCGATAACGACATTTACATTAAACTCTTAAGCTACTATTTAAGTGATATGGAGCTAAGAACTACAGATTCTTCTCTAGGCTCTGCATTGGGTGCAGCCATCACTATTTCTGAGGCCACATTAAGCCCAGAATTCTTAAAGAAAAACTACTCCTTAAAAAAACACGAACCTATCATTTTATAAAAACCTTTACAGCATTTTCAAAGCGTAATGTTCCTAGAGCATTACGCTTTTTTGTTTTCTTCAAAAAGGAAAAGCTTTTCTTCCCTCCGAACAATGCCCTAAAATTTTATCCTAGTATTAAGTTTCCTAAAGCCACGCAAAAACGGAGTGAAATCGAGTTAGAAACCATGAATTTCAGATGGAAAATAGTGCAAAACAAAGGAAAGCACATTCCACCAAAGGGTAAAGAAAACATCTACTCAAAAACGAACTTTTTAGGGCTTAAAAAGCACTCTTATTTACCAAAAATAAACTAAAATTAATAGCGGTTTAAACACTACTACTTAAAGAAATTTGGGAAAATTTGGTCTAAACCCTGGAAATTTAAACTTCATACTTTAAGCAAATTTCAACATCAACACTAACTACTCACTTTCAGTGATTTACATCCTTCATTCGAGTTAATCCCAAATAGGCAACTACCGCCATAAACCTTTCATTTGTCCTTCAATGATACCACTTGGTATGAAAATTGAACACAAACATGTAACAAGTGCTATTTCTTACAGAGGTCGTACTTAAAAAAATGTTTTCTAATGCTGTTTACTTTAAAACTAATAACTGGATTTCAATCCATGGGCTTCGGAAGTTCTTCGAATTTTCTAGCCCTTGGCGTTTTACTATACTTATGCCCAGCCCTCGTTAAAACAGCTATTATAACGCATTTACAAAGTGCCTATGGCTCATTAGCAACCGCCATACGGGACACTATCACTTCAATTAATAAAAACTTTACTGACCACTATCAAGTCCTACTTCCTAGTGTGGCAAAGCTTCAATCAGCAATTAATCCATTCATAATCAGACTAGTATTATGAAAAAAAATATCCGACTGCCATTATTTCAAATGAAATCCCTAATGAAGACCAAAAGGTTCGAAGCTTTACCGATTTGTACAAAGCCTATTTCTGTCAATTTTAAGCTGACAGAAAGTAGAATGCCATACCTTTTGTTCTTGATCATTGGACTTGCCTTTGGTTCAACAGCCTCCTTATATGCCCAAACCACCGTCGTTAGATCCATTACACTTTCTACGGACGACATAGAGGAAGAAGGCTCAGCAGGAAATTATGGACATATGTATCATGGCTCTACCGATATAGAATTAACGGAAGATAACGAACCCACTGCCACCGGAAACCAAAAAGTAGGTTTTAGATTTACCAGCTTAAACATTCCTGCTGGTGCAACGATTACAAACGCCTATTTGACTTTCAGAGCCATAGCTGCGGATGCTCCAATGACCAATAGCCAAGCAACAAACTTGACGATTAAGGCTCATAAATCCACAAGTGCTCCAACCTTTAGTTCGACCAATTTTGATATTACCAATAGAACAGCAACTACGGCAAGCACTTCATGGACAAATGTATCCAGTTGGAGTACGGGTTCAGATTATAATTCACCAAACCTATCAACAGTTATTCAAGAGTTGGTCAACCAATCGGGATGGAGTACCAGCAGCCCAATAGCCCTCCTTATTACTGGTTCAGGACATCGTTCATTGAGCAGTTATGAAGGTGGTGGCGTACCAGCTAAATTGACCGTTACTTATACCACCGCTCCTCCTATTGTAGTAACTCCGTCCTTAACACATGAAACTTGTGCCGGTGCCAATAACGGGACAGTTAATTTAACAGTTTCAGGAGGAACCCCTCCTTACTCCTATACTTGGTCGGACGGCTCTACTTCAAAAAATAGAACTGGTCTAAGCCCAGGAACGTATAAAGTAGCGGTAACTGATGCCGCATCTGGTTTGGCAACTGATTTCTTAACCATCAATGTAGGATCGGGTCCCTCCTTAAGTTTAGCCATCACCCAAGAAAGCTCGCAAGGTGCTGGCGATGGGGCCATAAACCTAACCGTAACCGGTGCCACACCAACAGTAGGCTATCAGTGGAAAAAAAACAACATCAATTATGCGACTACAGAAGACATTAGCGGCCTCGGAGAAGGTACCTATGCTGTAACTGTGACAGACGGATGTCCTTCTACCACTACCATTTCAGGAACCATTGCTCAGTATGTTAACAAACACCTCTATCTCTCCGATCCAAGTCAGGCACTTGATCGCATAGATCCTGTGGCAACAGCAGATGCTACAACATCATCTACTCCAACTATTTCATTAACTGGAGGATGCAGTGAATTCAGTGCTCACGATGATTTTAGCTCAGTTTCGTATAACAATTTCCCAACAGAATGGAATTCTGCTTGGAGTGAGAGTAGTGATGATGGGTCTCCAACTGGAGGTACCATACGAATTGTGTCTGGTCAACTTCGATTTCAACAAGCTGGCACTTTGGACTATATTCAGCGAAGTGCTAACCTTACAGGTGCTACTTGTGCCCAGTTAAGCTATTACTGGCAAACCATTGGATTAGAGGAGGAAATTGAAGTTTGGATTTCAGCATCTCCAACAGGTACATTCACAAAATTAATTGGCTATACCGGCCAATCAGAAAGTGGTAATGCCAGTTTTAATATTTCTGCCTACATTTCATCCCAAACTACTATTAGGTTTAGGAACAGTGGAGCCAACTGGTCGGCTACTGATGATCAGGCATTTTTTGACAATGTCCAGATTGCTTTCGGGTCAACATCAAACCCAACTACCACCTTCACCCAAAGCCCAATTTTATGCAGTCCATTGACCATTTTTGCTGGTAAGACCATCACAGTGAGTAATTATGTGAGTGTTGTCAGTGGCACAATGCCTGCCAATCCGAATATTACCGCCGTTTTAAAATACGGTTCAACCAATATTATCACGCTCAGCAATCCCACTTATAGCGGAGGTATATTGACTTGGACGGGCACGCTAGCTTCCAATGTAAGCGTACCAGCGGGGCAAGCCATTGCCTTACAGGTCACCACAGCACAAACTGGCGTAACTTTTAAGATAGATTATGACAGCCAATCAAAACCCTCCAAAATAGAACTACCCGTCACTACGTTTATAAAAATCAATTCCTATGCAGCATACAATGCCCCCTATCCTAGCGGCAGCATTATAAGCAGTGCAACTGCGGGCGATATCGTTTATTTACGCTCCGTAGTGACCGATCCATTTGGAGCATCCGATATCACAGGATTAGACTTCAATATTTCTGGCAGCTCATTAGCAGCTACTTTGAAAGCGACTGCCGGCTGTACCAAAACCTTTGAATACGCTTGGAACTCAACAGGAGCAAGTGGAAACGTATCTCTTCCTGCTACTGCAAAAGAAGGGTATGAAGGCACCGTGACGGATGTGCGTCAACTTAGCGTAGTCTTTTGTACACCGGTGATAGGAGACCCTACCTTCACGGTGGGTGCCACATCCAGATGCCAAGGTGCTGGTACGCAACAGTATACCGCTACATCTACGAATGCTACTGGAATTACTTATAGCCTCGATGCTACCACCGCAGCATTCGCTGGCAATGCTATCAATACGTCTACGGGATTGGTGACTTTTGCTGCGGGATGGAGTGGCACTTCTATCATTACGGCTTCGGCTGCAGGATGTGGGGGGGTAAAGACAACAACGCGTAGTCTAACCACTACGCCTACTGTAGGCACTCCTGTATTTACCTTAGGTGCCACGTCTTCACGTTGTATCGGAGCAGGCACTACCGCCCCATATACTGCCACCGCAACCAATTCAACGGGTATCACCTATAGTTTGGATGGAGCAAGTATAACAGGTGGCAATAGTATCAATCCTGCCACAGGTGCAGTGACTTTTGTTTCCAATTGGACCAATACTTCTACCATCACAGCATCGGCAGCAGGTTGCAATGGCCCTAAAACGGCGACTCATACTATCACTACCACCATCATTAAAGCCATAAATGATAATGCAATAGGGGTGAGGGGTGAGCCATTAATTATCAATGTACTAGCCAATGACGAATGTGATATAAATGCTTCCTCTATTTCCATCATATCCCAACCGATTCATGGTTCATTGCAGATTGGCACAAATGGTTCAATCACCTATTTACCAAACGGTAGTTATATCGGCACAGACCAGTTTACTTATCGTGTTTGTAGCAATCTATATCCTGCGACCTGCGTTGATGCAGGTGTTGCTCTGACTATAGCGGGTAGTATACTTGATCCATGCTATGTAGCCAATAAAGCTCAAACATTTTATCTGCCATTTCCAGAAAACGAAACACAAGTACGAAAGTCCTTAAAAAGTGCTGGAAATACATCTAACCATGGAAATAGTGTACAATCAGTGACTAGTTTTACAGTTCCTTATGGTAGTACCATTATTACCTATGACCACTGGGAAGATGGTTACGAAACGGATTTACACTTTCCTGTTCAATCCAGTACGCAAGTTTGGGGAGACGGGAATACCAGTAATGGCATAGCACCTGGTTATCCTACAGATATTATTCCTCCTGGTGGTTATGTTATTCTCGATAACACGTTTACCTACAATCCAAGAAATTCAGCCACTATCGTTTATGATGGGAAAGATAAACTGTATTCCTCCAATGATATTTCAGTTTCGAAATATGTAGGTGATGCAGGAGAAATAAACGTACAAAGTTTCAAGACAAACGTTTTGGATATCAGCAGTTTTGGTAAACTTTTTGTTGCTCCATTTGGTGAAAATATTACCCTAGGAGGCACTCCTGCCTTTAAATATACGGGTATGTTCGTAAGGGCAGCCACAAATGGTACCATTGTAAAACTTGATTATGATGGCAATGGCACTGTAGACGCAACCAAGAGCCTAAATGAAGGAGAAGTATGGCTTTATGATGGCACAGCATCAACCATTGGGACTTCCACAGATATCAATAATGCAAATGATATTAAAGCAGGTGCTATCCTCACCGCTAATTATGATGTAGGCGTGGATATGGTGTTTGGTGATATCAGCAATTATGGTACGCGAAATTTTGCCTTATTACCTGGAGCTTATTATAGTAATTCTTACATTACTCCAGTATATACCTCTGCTTCTTCCGGCGTCCCTGTATATGTATTTTTTACGAATACATTGAATACCCCAATCACCATAAACTGGACCTCTGCTGTATCTAGTGGCTCCATCGTAGTGCCCGCTAAAGGAACTAACTACCATAACTTGCCAGCTGGAGTTGTCTCTGGTTATAAATATCAAAGTGCAAGCGGAGATTCTTTTTCTGCCATATCTATTATTGATGCGGATGATCCTGGAACATCCTATGACTGGGCTTTCAACTTGTCACCTACGGAACGCTTGACCAATTTCGCGACGATTGCCTGGGCTCCTGGTTCAGAAAACTTGACCAAAAACTACAATCCTATCTGGGTAACACCAAACGCCCCAACAACATTATACATAAAATATGATGGAAACCTTACTTCTACTACAGGCCCTTTCAGTCCTGTAAATGGTATTCCTTATGATGCCGCAGTTTCCTTAACCACCCTTCAGGGATACCGTGTTTTGGATAACACGGATAATAACCAGACAGGTACAGCTCTATTTACAGAGAACGGAGCAGTGTTTGCGGCAGCTTGGGGACAAGATGCTAAAGATTATTCTGGCAGTGGAACCATTCCAACTGGAGGATCTGCCGTCTCTCAAGATGTAGGATATACCTTAATGCCTAAATGTTTGTCCAGGTTAATTTTGGCCAATGATGATTATAGATCTATTGAAATAAATACCCCAGTAACTATAAATGTAGCTAGCAATGATGGAGGTTTTTTAGCCACACCAGATCCTAAATCTGTAAGTACTACAGGACTTTTGCAACCTAAACATGGTACAGCAGTTTTAAACCCAAGTGGTACCATCACCTATACACCCAATCCAAACTTTGTTGGAATTGACACCTTAGAATATAATATATGTGGGGTAAGTAATACCACTGTATGTGATATAGCTACGGTCTATATCAATGTGGCTTGTGTTCCTGTATGGACTACAGAAAATAAAGTAAAAGGTACCGTTTATGAAGACGTGAATGCCAATGCCATCTATGATGCAGGTGACGTACCATATCAAGGAGCTGTGGTGTCTGTTTATAAGGACAATGGCGTAATAGGTACTTATGAAGCGGGAACTGATGTCTTTGATGGCACAGCTACCACTACAGTCAATGGCACTTATACCCGTACCGTCACCTCTGGTATAGGAAAATATATTATGCGAGTGACCTCAGGACTTCCTCAGGGAGCCACATTTACGACAGACAATGTTGAAACCTCAAACTTTACAGCAACTGGTCAAGCAGATTGTATGAATGATTTTGGTTTAAATTTGAATTATCCTCCTGTTAGTAAAAATGATGCATTTAGCGTTTGTTCCAATATACACATTGATGGGAATTTGTTTGCTAACAATGGTAATGGCGTAGATTCTGATCCAGATGGTGATTCTTTTACGCTTACCAAAATAAATGGTTCTACCGGAAATGTAGGAAGCCAGATCACTTTACCTTCAGGAGCCCTACTTACTGTGACCGCTGCTGGCAATATGACTTATGACCCTAATGGAAACTTTAATACAGGCGGAAGTGATTCATTTACCTATAGAATTAATGATGGATTTGTCGAAAGTAATTTAGCCACTGTAACCCTTACCATTCAGAAAGCATTAAAAGCAGGAACAAAAGGAACTTTACAAATTTGTCAAGGTGAAACGGTAACCGCATCCATGCTGTTCAGCAGTCTAGGAGGAAGCCCTGATCCAGGCGGGGTTTGGTCACCAACATTAGCGGGTGCAGGAAATTATATCTATACGCATGCCGCAACTGGCGTTTGTCATGTTGAAAATGCTGAAGTAATGGTAACAGAGCAAGCTCCACCAGTAGCGGATAGTCCAGATAATGTAACAGAATGTCAAAGTTATACCTTACCAGCCTTAAGTGCAGGGAATGCCTACTGGACTGGTTCTGGAGGAACTGGTACGCAAGTGGCAGCAAATACAGTTATTACCACAACCCAAACATTATATGTTTATGCAGCAGCTACGGCTATTTGTCCAGCAGACCAGAATTCAATTTTAATAACGATAAATAATAATCCTGCTGCTCCTACGGCAAGTGTTACCGCTCAACCTACTTGTACCACACCAACGGGTACTATTGTCATAACAGCACCTGCACCAGCCTCAAATGTAAGCTATACAGTTACAGGGACTAGTCCAGGGATCGATGGTGTAACTCAGTCAACAACGACCTTTGCGGGTCTTGCTCCAGATACTTATAGCGTAACCACTACGAATACAACGACAGGTTGTGTTTCTTCTGGAACTAGCTTAACGGTGAATCCAGTACCTGCTAATCCTGCTGCTCCAACAGCCAGTGTTACCGCTCAACCAACCTGTACCACACCAACGGGTACCATCGTAATTACAGCACCAACTCCAGCAGCAAATGTCACTTATACCGTAACAGGAACAAGTCCTGTTGTCGCTGGCGTAACAAAAACAACAACTACTTTCGCAGGTCTTGCACCAGGAACTTATAGCGTAACCACTACGAATACAACGACAGGTTGTGTTTCTTCTGGAACTAACTTGACGGTGGATCCAGTACCTGCAAATCCTGCTGCTCCTACGGCAAGTGTTACCGCTCAACCAACTTGTACCACACCATCTGGTACCATCGTAATTACAGCACCAACACCAGCAGCAAATGTCACTTATACGGTGACAGGAACAAGTCCTGTTGTCGCTGGCGTAACAAAAACAACAACGACTTTTGCAGGTCTTGCACCAGGAACTTATAGCGTAACCACAACAAATACAACGACAGGTTGTGTTTCCTCTGGAACTAGCTTAACGGTGGGACCTATTCCTCCTTGTCCTGTGACTGAGAAAATAACGGTGCCTTCTTCTACAGGGGGAACCATGAGCAACATCGCTTCTAACGATAAAGTCAATGGACTTCAAGCGACCTTGGGTGCGGGTGGTAATGCTACCGTAGCCGTGAGTGGTACTTGGCCAGCAGGCATAACATTGAACCCTACTACGGGGGATGTGGACATTGCTATCGGAACCAAGCCGGGTCTTTATCAGATTGAATATACTTTATGTGATACTTTATCACCAGTCAACTGTGCCAATATGATGGATACCGTAACGGTAACTTCTGTGATACAGCCTGTGACTGAGAAAATAACGGTGCCTTCTTCTACAGGGGGAACCATGAGCAACATCGCTTCTAACGATAAAGTCAATGGACTTCAAGCAACCTTGGGTGCGGGTGGTAATGCTACCGTAGCTACGAGTGGAACTTGGCCTGCGGGCATTACGCTGAACCCTACTACGGGGGATGTGGCCATTGCCATCGGTACTAAGCCGGGTCTTTATCAGATTGAATATACTTTATGTGATACCTTGTCTCCAGTCAACTGTGCCAACATGATGGATACCGTAACGGTAACTTCTGTGATTCAGCCTGTGACTGAGAAAATAACGGTGCCTTCTTCTACAGGGGGAACCATGAGCAACATCGCTTCTAACGATAAAGTCAATGGACTTCAAGCGACCTTGGGTGTGGGCGGTAATGCTACCGTAGC
>NZ_JBSRVI010000098.1:0-26508 GCF_055134445.1 Arcticibacterium sp. | reverse complement strand
GGTACGTAAGACTGGTAACCATTGGCGTTTACTTTCCCCTTTTGCCAATAGGAAGTTATGGCAGGATTAGTGCTCCATTCTTCTGAAGTGATATTGAAGTTTGGATATTCGTCCATGATTCTTTTGCTCCATCTGCTAGAGAAATCTTGGTCGGAGTAAGGATAGGTGTCTACCCTCAAGCCATCTAAATCTGCCATTTCTATCCACCAAAGGCTGTTCTGAATCAGGTAGTTGGCTAAAAAAGGATTTTTTTGATTCATATCCGGCATAGTTTCTACAAACCAACCATCGGCCATCACTTGTGTATCTGCTGCTGAGGCATGAATATCTCTCAGCGTCTCTCTTCGGTGATTGGTACTTTTAAATTGCCCGCCATTGTTTATCCAGTCGCTTGCTGGAAGGTCGTTCATCCACCAGTGCTTGCTGCCACAGTGGTTAAGTACCACATCTTTAATGAGCTTCACCCCCAGTTTTTTGCCTTCGGCAGAAAGTTGATAATAATCTTGGTTGGTGCCAAATCTTGGGTCAATCTTATAGAAATCTGTAATGGCGTAGCCATGGTAGCTAGCCTCATCCATGTTGTTTTCTTCTAAAGGCATGGGCCAAATAGCCGTAAAACCCATGTCTGCGATATAATCTATATGTTCTGTGATACCTTGAATATCTCCACCATGTCTACCAAATTCTTTAGTAGGAGCGGCTTTGTCTGGGTAACCACTGATGTTATCGTTTGCTGGATTTCCATTTGCAAAACGATCTGGTGTAATCAAATAAATAGCATCTGAGCTATTAAAGCCTTGTCTTAAAGCCGAGTTTTCTTTTCGCTGTTTAAGTTCAAATTCATATACCTCGCTTTCTGAACCGTTTCTAAAAGTGATGTTGACTTTTCCTGGTGTTGCTTTTTTTGAAACCAAAAGGTCTATGAAAAGGTAATTTGAATTGTCTGTTTTATGAACAGCTTGAATTTTAACACCCTTGTATTTTAGGCTAGGTGAATAACTAGAGATGTTTGTGCCATGAACCAGAAGTTGAACCATAGGTTCTTGCATGCCAACCCACCAGTTTTGGGGCTCCACCCGTTCTATTTTTTGAGCAAAAACGCTGACTTGAATGAGTAGTAAGAGAATAAGAGTTTTTTTCATTTTCGTTTTAAGGTTTTTTAGGTTTGTTAATTCTGAATGCCGTAGTCATGTGTCATGAATTCCACCGCTGGCAGTATGTTTCCGTTGAAATCGAAAAGGGCATTGTTTTCCCATGATGAGCCGGTGCCCCAGAGGTCTCTCATGTTTGAGCTTATCCAGTCTGGTGCCCAGTATATAATTCCCTTGCCACCGCCTGCCATGATGGCGGCGGTTAGGTCTTTTAAATATTCGTATTGGCCTGTTTTACTTATCTTATAATTGGTAAATTGTTCTTTGCCAGAAAAGATGTTTCCATAAGAATCGGAGTTGTCGCTGGTCCATGGGTAGGCCGTTTCCACCACCATAACTTCTTTGTTGTATTTGGCTTTAAGCTTTGCAATTTCCGTGGTAAGATCAGTCATGCTTGTTAATGAGGCGTAGGGGAAATAATGCGAAACGCCTATAATGTCAAAGTCTTTCAAGTTTTCTTGGTTTACCAATCCATTGACCCACCAGTCGGCGTACTGAAACTGTGCTATATGAAGAATGACTTTCGTTTTTATAGTTTGCGTTTTAGAGAAATCTCTTACCGCGGTAATACCACTTTTTAAGAGCTCTGCAAAATTTTGGAAATCGTTGTTTTCAATTTTGCCGTATGGAAAAAGTAGCCCTTGATTACATTCATTTCCTATTTGAATATATTCAGGTATAAGGTTTTGATTTGCCAGATGATTTAAAATGGTGGAGGTATATTGGTAAACAGAATCTTTTAGAACTTCAAAAGATAGATTTTTCCATTTTTCTGGTGTGACTTGTTTATCTGGATCCGCCCAAACGTCTGAATAGTGGAGGTCTAATAATACCTGCAAGCCAATCGATTTGGCCTTTAAAATACTTTTGGTTACGTCAGTAAGATTGCCACTGATGTGACCATTATTAAGGTCTTTTTGCCAAGTTTCTGGACTATGCCAAAGTCTTATTCTAATAAGATTGGCACCGTTTGTTTTAAAGATTTTAAAGGGGTCTTCTACCTTGTTTGCTAGTTTAAAGATTCCACCTTTTTCTAGTATGGTGTTGGAGTAGGAGAGGTCTGCACCCATAATAAATTCATCTGGGGCATAAAAAACAGGTTCAGAAGTTTTTGAGATTTTCGGAATATTATTTTCCTTTCCGCAAGATAATATCCCGAGGAAAATGAATAGGAAAACAAAATTTAAGATATCTGAAAAACTCAAAAGGACTTTAGTTAAAGGGTTAAAAAAAAGAATGGGGTGAAGCACCCCATTCTTTAGAGCCGTTTATCTGCGACTATTATTCAACTATTCTTATTTTGCTGTAATCACGTACTTAGGACTTGCAGGGTCAGAAAGGTCTACCTCTATATCGTATTTTCCTGCATTTACGGCAATGTTGTCGCCGTTTAATTCTAATGTACCATCTGCTCCAGTGTCACCGTAGTTTACAGCCCAATCGTTGTTCATTCTGAACTTGATTTCTCCTTTCACTAAGGTTACATTATAAGCCACCCAAACACCTTCTCTAGAGAAGTCAGGCTTAAGGCTTACATCTGGACCATCCCAGCCGTTAGGAGCTGCACTACCCACAATACCAGGAACGGAAATAGGCTCTATGGTATATGTCAGTTCTTTTTGGTTGAAAGTAACCAAGTATGTACCGGCTGTAACCGCAATGTTATCACCATTTTCTTCCAGAACGCCATTCGCTCCAGTGTCACCGTAGTTTAAACCCCAGTCATTGTTTTTTCTGATTTTAATTTCACCATCCTTCAGCTTACCAATCACTCTCCATTGGTCTGATGTGGCGTCATAAGAAAATGCTAAGTCTGGACCATCCCATCCGTTTGGAGCTGCTGAACCTACAATTCCCCAAGATAGTTTTTCAATCTTGTAGCTAAGGTTATTGGCATTAAATGTAACGGAGTATGTTCCTGCTTCTACCGCAATATTGTCTCCACCTTCGTCTAAAATACCATCCTTACCTGTGTCACCATAATTTAGTGCCCAGTCGTTATTTTGTCTAATTTTAATTTCGCCTTTTTTCAACGTTACATAAGCCACAAATACACCTGTTTCTGTGGTAGTATAGAATGGCATATCAGGACCATCCCAACCATTTGTTGCAGCAGAACCTACTATTCCCCATGGAGAGCTTAGGTCTAATTGATCTAAATACCCTAGTGCTCTTAATGACATGGCGTCAGACCTTTGAACCTGAGCATCACTTAAGATAGACTCTACGACTATTTCTAAACTAGCAGCTTCGGTTACTTCAAAACCCATGTTTTTCAATAAAGCATTCAGTTGTTTGTTAGTCCATGAACGACTAAGGTTGGCACCTGTGCTAAATACCTGTGCCTCAGAGAAGTTGGTACCTGCTTTGGCTACCAAGACTCTATATTGTGCACCAGCATTAAATCCAAAAGCGGGCTTTTCCCAAGAAACGGTTAAGGCCGTGCCCTCCGCATTATCTTTAGATAGTTCTAAAGACGAGCTGTTTAAGCTCACTATTGGCTTGGCAGCAGGATCTAAAACTGCTCTTATTTCCTCTTTTTCGCAAGAAGAAAATAGTACTATTATTCCTAAAAGAATATAGATTTTATTTACTAATTTTTTCATTCTGTTTTATTCTTTAAAGATTAATAACCAGCGTTTTGTTTCAGATTGGTGTTAGCCACTATATCCGAAGAAGCAATAGGGAAAATAGACATGTGTGTTCCTATATCTCTACCTTCTTTTACATTTCCTTTCCAAGCCCAGTTATAGCCTGTTGTGAATTTGCCAAAACGAATTAAATCTGTACGTCTGTGGGCTTCCCAGAATAATTCTCTTCCTCTTTCTGCTAATAAGAAGTCTAAAGAAAGGGCCGTTACTGGCGTAGCCTTGGCACGAGCTCTCAATTGATTAACAAGACTTAAAGCCAAAGATTGGTCACCACTGCCACCTCGTGTTACCGCTTCTGCATACATTAGGTAAGCATCAGAAAGTCTGTAAACACCGAAGTCTGTATCTGTATGTGATAGGTTTTTTCCTGGTACGCCTGCAGAGGTTAAGTTTGACCATTTCTTTACGGCGTAACCGTTGTCAAATGTTCCGACCTCATTAATTTCCAATTTCTGACCATCGCTATGAAGTAATCTTCTGCTGTCTGTGCCATTGTCAAATAAAGCTACAAACTCTTTTGTGGTACGGAATCCGCTCCATCCACCATCTACACCAAAATCTGCTGGGTTCATTGTTCCGCCAATAGAAGCATGAATGATGGTAGTAGTTCCTCCCCAAGTAGCGGTTTGGTTTCCATCATAATTGATGGTGAAAATCAATTCCTTTGACTTATCATTATCTGCCAAGAAATTGGCTTGATAGTTTGACTCTAAGCTATAACCAGCGTCAATAACTTTTTTCGCATAAACTGCTGCTTCAGTGTATTTGGCTGAGCCAATATAAACCTCTGCGTTTAAGTATAATTTAGCTAAAGTCATCCAAACTGCTCCTTGGTCTGCTCTACCGTATTCACCAGCTTTAGGGCCAGGAAGTTCACTTTCTAAAGCCTTTAATTCAGCTACTAGATAAGTGAAAAGGTCTGCTCTACTAATTTGCTTTGGTAAGAAAGAACCCACTGGATCGTTTTCTGTCACGAAAGGCACACTTCCAAACATATCTAAAGCATGGTAGTAAGCCAAGGCTCTTAAAAACTTTGCTTCAGAACGGTACAAAGGTATCTGCGTATCTCCAGATAAACCTCTGGCGGCCAATTTCTCTGGAGAAGACTCTCTGATAAATTCGTTTGCTACGGTTACTTGATATAATGCTCTACTGTAAAAATTAGAGGTCCATTGGTTAGATGCTGTCCAAGTAGAAGCATGTAAATCTGGTAAACCAGGGTCTCCCCAGCCTACGATGGCTTCGTCTGTGGTGAACTCTTGTAGGTACCAATATGCTCTCAAATAACTCTGTGAGCCTCCGTCTATACCTTTCAAATCTACATTACCGTCTTGTGGCTCAATTCCAGAAACTGCCAAACCTGCATAAAGCTTAGCCAGTACTTTTTTATAGTTATCTGCGTCTTGATAAACTAGGTCAGATACCTCTCCCACGAATGGTTTGGTGTCTAGGTCGCTGCATGCCGAAAGCATGATGGCAGCTATTGTTATGGTTAATAATTTTCTCATCGTATTCATTATTAGAAATTAAGATTAAGGTTCAAACTATAGCTACGAGGGCGTGGATAGATGTTTCTATCAAGGCCGTTTTGTACTTCTGGGTCAAGACCCGTATAGTTTGTGATGGTGAACACATTCTGAACTATGAACCCAAGGTTCGCCTGGATTTTGCTCGTTTTGAAAAGTGAGCTTAAGTCGTATCCTACGCTTAGGTTATCCATTTTAAGGAAAGAAGCGTTTTCTACGAAATAGTCAGAAAGTAAAATTTGGTCTCTTCTAGTAGAAGAATTAAAATCAGT
Organism: Arcticibacterium sp.; assembly: GCF_055134445.1. Classification (NCBI taxonomy): domain Bacteria; kingdom Pseudomonadati; phylum Bacteroidota; class Cytophagia; order Cytophagales; family Leadbetterellaceae; genus Arcticibacterium; species Arcticibacterium sp. The sequence continues at coordinate 20,908 of NZ_JBSRVI010000098.1, read as the reverse complement.
TTCTTGAACAGATGAGTTCAAGTTGAAGATGAAATTACCAGCACCTGTCATAGAGTAATAGCTGCTAGAGCCGGACTTCACGTTATTGAAAACATAGTTTCCAAGGTTGCTACGCATGATAAAACCGAAATTCAGATTCTTATACTTCATATTAGAAGAGAAGCCTAAGAAGTAATTTGGATCTGGGTTTTGGTAGTGGTAACGGTCTAACTCACTGATGACACCGTCCTCGTTTTGGTCTACAAAAACACCTTCCAAAGGATTGCCGTTTTCGTCATACACTTGCTGATATAAGAAGAAGGTTGACCTTGGGTATCCTGTAGAATGAATTTGACCGTAAGCACCTGTACCACCACTGATATCTCCAGTCAGTACGCCTAAGTAAGCGGCACTTTCGTTTCTAGTCAGAGCCGTAATTTTGTTCTTGTTATAAGTAGCATTAAAGTTTAAATCCCAGTTGAAGTTACTGTTTTGAATCGGTGTAAAGTTAATGGTTAATTCTACCCCTTTGTTTTCTAAAGAGCCAATATTGGTCACCACTTTATTAGAGAAGTTGGTACCTGCTGGGGCATCAATCTCGTTGATTAAGTCTGTGGTCTTTTTAGAATAAACATCTATGCTACCAGAGATTTTAGCTTTACGAATACCGAAGTCTAAACCGATGTTTGAAGAAGTTGTTTCTTCCCATTTGATTTGAGCATCGTATGGGTTTGGACGAAGTACATCATAAAATGAATTGCCAAACTGATAAAGCAATCCCTGACCTGGTGTGTAGGCTGCTAAGTAAGGGAAATCGCCAGATTTAATATCTTGCTGTCCTGTAACTCCCCATCCTAATCGTAGTTTCATGTCTGAGAAAGTATCTCCCATGTTAAACTGCTCGTTAATTTTCCATGCCAACGCCGCAGAAGGGAAAATACCGTAACGGTTATCTGGAGCAAATCTTGACGTTCCGTCACGTCTTACCGTGAAAGTAGCCAAATAAGTGTTGTTATAACCATAGTTAATTCTACCAAACTGAGAAGCCAATCTGTATTCTGTTTTGAAGTAGTTTCTCTTAGGAACTACATCAGATTTACCGTAGTCGGTACCTGTTTCGTTTTCTCTGATGAAGTTCTGATATTCATAACCTCCCATCAGGTCTATTCTATGTTGGTCTATTTCTTTCACATAGTTTAGGAATGCTTGGAAAGTACCATTGTCTCTGTTTTGCTTGTAGAAAGCTGTAGAACCGCCATTATTGAATGAGTTAGCAGAAACTAAGTTACTCACCACATCCGTTCCGTCTGTTTTTGATTTGTCAAAACCAGCGTTGATAACGGCTTTTAATTCAGGTAAACCGTGGAAAGTATAATTCAAACTCACGTTACCAATGTATCTGTTTAGAATACCCACATTATCTCTTAAATTAAGCATCGCTAGCGGATTGCTCGGTCCTAGAGCTTCAATGCCATTACCGTTTGGGTCTAACCAGTTAAAGTACTCGCCAAATTCTGTGTTCGTAGCATAAACGGGCTGCGTAGGGTCAAATCCGATGGCTGTTCCAATAGCTCCTTCGTCTGCAAATTGAGATTTACTGTTCGCTACTTTTAAATTCAAGTCCACAGTGATGTGATCATCAAGAAAAGATGGAGAAAGACCAATAGAACCAGATGTCCTCTTCAAGTTAGAAGTCTGCAGTGTACCGTTTTGGTTTAAGAAACCTACAGAGGCTCTGTAAGGAATACCTTTTAAAGTACCTGTAAGGCTTAAGTTATTATCTTGGCTAAGTGCCGTTCTGTAAATGACGTCTTGCCAGTTTGTAGAAGACGTACCTAAAAGGCTTTGCTGAGAAGCAGTACCATGGGTGTTTACGGCGTCAATAAATTCACTTGGACTTAACACATCTACTTGGTTGATGTTGTTGGCCACAGAGAAACGGCTGTTAAAGTTAAATTTGGTGGCAGCACCTTTTTTACCTTTTTTGGTGGTAATGATGATAACACCATTGGCAGCTCTAGAGCCGTAAATAGCGGCTGCCGAAGCGTCTTTCAAAACATTGAAAGATTCGATATCGTTAGGGTTGATAAAACTCAATGGGTTGGCAGAACCAGAAACATCGTTATTGTCAATAGGTACACCGTCAATGACGATCAATGGGTCATTGCTGGCATTTAAAGAAGAGCCACCACGAATTCTGATGGTAGCACCAGAACCAGGAGCTCCACCACCAGAGGTGATTTGCACACCGGCTAGTTTACCTGTGATTAACTGCTCTGCCGTGCTCACGTTACCTTTTACAAAATCATTTTCTGTAATGGAAGTGATAGAACCCGTTAAGTCTTTTTTACGCTGTGTACCATAACCTACTACCACTATTTCGTTAAGCGATTGGCTGTCGTTCGTTAAGGATATGTTTATCACAGACTGGTTTCCCACCAAAACTTCTTGGCTAGATTTACCTATGAAGCTGTAAACTAGGATAGGATTTTGAACGCCGTCTACAGAAATACTGTAGTTACCGTCCATATCTGTAGAGGTACCTGTGGTGCTTCCTTTTACCGTAATGGTAACGCCAGGTAAAGAAGATTTGTCTTCTTGGTCTGTTACTTTACCACTTACTCGGCTTTGAGCAAAAGCTTGACCAATACACATACTTAGAGCCATGGCCCATAGCAACCGCGATTTCCCAAGGAAGGCTTTCGTGGTGTCAGAATAGATTTGTTGCATTCTTTTTTTAGGTTTAAGTTTAAATTCTGGTTTTCGTATTTATTTTTTGTATTGTAAAATCCGCGATTAAGGTTGATGGTAACGATGACTGAAAAACTGAAATACAGGCAGAGCCTCGTTACTATTAGCAGCGTCAAAAAACGTTGCGTTTTCCCAGTGAGAACCTTTTCCCCACTGAGTGTTACAAGCAGAGCTTATCCATGCCGACTCCCAGTATATCACACCAGAGCCTCCTCCTGCTATCACGCTGGAGGTAAGATCTACCATGAAACTGAGCTGACCTTCAGGGCTCACAGGGTAACCCTTGAGGTCGGCGTTTTCACCAAGTACGTTCTTTGCTTGGTCGTAATTTTTAGCAGAATACGGATACCCGGTTTCTACCACCATTACTTGTTTATTATAGGCTATCTTTAGGTAGGCGATAGTTTCTTGAAGTTGTTTGATGTCAAATTTAGACCAGTTGGGATAGTAGGATAAGCCTATCCAGTCAAAGTTGGTGAGTTTATGGGCAGCCGCATTTTCGAACCATACTTTGGCCTCGTCTGGCTGAGCCACATGAATAAGTGTCTGGATGTTAGTTTGTTCTTTTTTATTAAAGTCTTGAACGGCTTTAAGTCCTTTATTAAATAATGCAGCATTTCTAGTCCAATTGGTCGGGCCGTTTTTTGCCGTTTCTTGCTCCATTAAAATCTCGCTGTTGGTCTCATTTCCTATCTGTACTATCTCGGGCAACAGTTTCGTTCTTTTTAATTCTACTAAAACCGCATACGTATAGTTATAAACACTGTCTCCTAAAATTTCGGTATCAGTAATACCCGACCAAGCTTTAGGGATAATTTGGTGAGCGGGGTCTGCCCAGTTGTCTGAATAATGAAAATCAAGCAGTACCGCCATGTTGTTTTCCTTAGCTCTTGCCAAAGATTTCTTTACGTCTTCCAAACCACCGTATGTAGTCCAGTCTGGATGATGCCAGAGCCTAAGTCTGGTGATATTGGCTCCTTCTTGAGCAAAAAGTTGATAAGGGTCTGCGGCTATACCGTTTTGATGAAATATGGCTCCGCAGTCTTCCACCTCGTTAACGTAAGACAAATCTGCCCCTAGATATAGCGGCTGATCCCGTTTCTGAGAAGCGGCGTTGCAGGCCATAAGAAATAGGGCTGCGGAAAGTACGAGTATGTAATTTTGGGTTCTATGCATTGGAAATCTACAATTTCACAATGCAAAAGTACCATTGACTTTAAGGCCAGTCGTGCCACTTTGCTTATTTAAATCCTAAAATTAAAATTACATAAATTACTTACAATCAAGATGTTGTAGGGTTCGTTTTATAATTCGGCACAAAGTTTGGGATTCTGCACCTTTGAATTATACTATTATTATGGGGGTTTTACGCAAATACTCATTTATCTCAGTTCAATTTTTTGACAAGTGAGATACGCTTCTATGGTTGGAGGGAATATTTCTATTCTTATTGGTTTTGATAATTTTTAAAAGGTCGCTAATTCTAAATACAGCTTTTTACTTTTTTGATAGAGACGGGCTAGGACGAAATATGGATCATTAGTTCTATTAAAATCTAATTTGATTTCAGTCATCGCAACCGCCAATATATATCAAGAAGATGCTTCCCTTTTCTGCTTCAAAAGTTGGTGATAATGTTACCGATTTACCACCAGTGAAAATGACATCACTTCCTGAAGTGATTTTGGTTTGCCCAGTTTCTTGGGTGTCAATGCTTTTTGAGGCCGTGTATTTTCCATTCGTTATATTTCCTAAAAGATGGAGTTTGTCTGGACACGGAGGTATTGGGTCACCTATTATTTGAATATCATCTATCCGAGCACTTCCTGTAGATATAATTGGGAGATTATTTACCGCGACATTTGACTTTAACAACCATCTGACCTGAACATTGGCTTGATTATTACATGATACTGGTAGGATTAAGCTCGATTTAATTCCACTTATCCAATCGGTTAATACTTTTACGGTGCTCATACTTGACCAAGAACCGGAATTGCCAATGCGATATTGAATCTCAAAATCGCTTGGTCCAACACCTGAGCCGCGTTGTTTTGAAGAAAAAATTAAGTTTTGGAAACCTGTTGTAGCAAAATTTATTTGATAATAATCTACATCAGCACCGTTATCCCAGTTTGGCGTACTTAGGCAATAGTCTCCAGCACCATTTGCACCTATTGCTGTAAAATCATAGATACCTACATATACTGGTTCTCGTCCGATTTGCTCACTTAGATTTATCGAAAGCCCTTGTGAAGCATTTCTGCTTTGTGTCTTAAAATCCCAAGCTACCACGGTTTGCTTCACTAATATCTGCGAAGAAGCGGTAAACCCTCCATCATTTGAAGTGGCAGTAATTGTTACAGTTCCGCCAGCTATACCTAAAACATCTCCTCCAGAGACCGTGGCAATATTGTTATCGCTACTTGTCCATAGCATGGTTTTATCACTGGCATTTGCAGGTAAAATGGAGGCTATTAAGTGCTTCAGTTGTCCCATACCTATAGTATCAATACTTGGAGATATGCTAATTCCTGTTACGTTTACCATAGGTATAAGAGTATTTTCATAAGCTCCTAAATCTATTGAGCCACTGGTATTTCTTGGTTTGGACATGAAATCTTTTACGTATTCTTCTAAAACAGGGTATGCAAGAGCAGCGGTAGCCAGTGCCGTGCCCTGATTTACGGCGTTAGAAGTAGGCGAAAGACTAAAGTCCTGATTGGCAAAATCGTTGAATCCAGGTAGGTTTTGGCCATTGTCTCCATAAATATCATTGGTATGCGTTACCGTACCTGTATTTGAAGATTGATAATAGGTATAAAAATCTATGATGCCTGGGCTCAGCCAATTGTTGTTAAGATTTAAAGTGCCCGTGAGGTCTGTACTTAGTAAATTTAAGGTGGTCGGTGCAAAACCATTGGTTCCAAAAGTATTGTAAATAATATTATTTCGACAATCTATTTTCTCTACAATAGGAACATTTCCTACTTCACCTTTATCCGGTAAAAGAAACAATGCTGTATTGTATCGATTTTGACCTGGGGCTGATATTTTATCCCCTATGTTTATAACTGTATTGTTGTAAAAATATAATGTACCTTGTCTGTAGTTGGCATATATGCTTTGGTCGCCTCCATATCTTATAATGCGTGTAGCTCCTTGCTTTGGATTATAAATTACATTGCCATAGATGAAGGTCTCTTTGTATTTAGGCAATAGATCAAGATATCCTTCTCCACCCTGGGTTTCAGGAATTTGAATGGCGTGGCCCTCAGAAGCAATAATCCAATTATAACGAATGATATTTCCAGCCGAACGGTCTTTTAAACTCGCACCAGGGGCTCCCGACACCAAATGATCGTAAAAGTTATATTGATAAATTACATCTTCAGCTTCGATATATGAATTATGCAAATGGCCATCACCCACCTCGCCATTTTGAGTAAAGTAATTACTTTCGACCAAAATGTTTTTGGATAAAGCATGGGTTCCAAACTTTGAATTGATAAAAAGCCCCAGGCCGCAATGATTAAAATTGCAGTTTTTGACTACCAAATTCTGGACTCTTTCGGCATAAATTCCACATGAAAAAACATCGTATGCTGTTTGAACGCCACCATCAACCGAAAATGTTTTGCTGCTATGAGCATTCCTGATTTCAAGCCCATCTATAACAATATCATGTGGAATAGGGCTGTATGCTCCTATACAAGAGCCGTTACCACCTATGCCTGGGCTGATAAAAATAATGCCGTAAGGTTGAATCGAGGCGTAACACAACTGCCCAGAAATGGCTTTTGCTTGGTCGCCATCAATGATAGGTTTTTCGCCATTTGGCCCTGCAATTCCTGTTATTTTGATTGGGTTTCCAGCCGCACCACTGGTAGAAATCTGAAATTTTTCGTGATAGCCATTCACATCGTAATGAATATTAACCACATCGCCCGGCCCGAGCAAATTCCATGGCACATCGCTAAGTTTGGTTTTGGCGAAACTTGGACCCACATCATAGGTGGTTTGGGCATATGTACTTAAACCAAAGAAAAAGGAAAAAACAATCGCAATTACACTTTTCATAAATGCCTATTGTTGATATACTTGACGCTCCAAGCGTTCAATTTTTGCTGTAATTTCTTGAATATCAAAGTCTCTATTTTCCAATTTTTCAACTCGCTCATTTAATGCTTTGATGGCTTCTACAAACATGGGTACATAATCGCCGTAGGAAGAAGACAGATAACCTGACTTGTTTTCATAGACTTTGGTAGGGAATATTTTTTGAAGGTCTTGAGCTATAAAGCCATATTGCATTCCCTGCTCTGGGCTAGCTATTAATTCATAGTTTACACCCTGCATCGCCAATATTTTGTTGAGCATTTCCTCGCTTTCAAGCGATACAATATTCTCTTTTAAACGCCTGTCGGATGGAAATTTCCAACTACCTGAACCCAAGGTTTTGAAGGCATTGCCTGTAACTTGAAATGTTTCAGAACGAGTGTTGAAGTCATTTACTCCTGTATTAGACATATTACAGGCTATGCACACTTTGTTTGCGGCAAAATCTCCTCCTATGATAGGGACTAAGGCACCAAATTCCGATAACGCATTATCAATATAAAGTTTATTACTGCCGGTTTCATTAAAACCTGCAAAATGGCCGATAGCAACATTTCCTGAACCAGCAATATTTTGATATAAGGTACGAGGTCCAAGAGCAACATTGTTTGAACCAGTAGAATTTTTTTCTAACGCAGTATATCCAGCGGTTGTATTATTCTGCCCATCATTGGCATTTAATGCTCCACCTCCTAATGCTGCATTACCAGTTCCTATTTTACCATTAGTCATTACAGACATACCAACTGCAGTATTAGAACTTCCTGATACATTTTCACGCATAGCATTGTTACCAATTGCTAAATTATTTTCTCCAGATTTGTCTAAATATAACGCACTTGCACCCAAGGCAATGTTATTATCGTTAGTAGTATGATTTTGAAATGCACTAAAGCCAAAAGCTAGATTATTATCACTACTTTGATTGAGTGTCATCGAAAGGTCTCCAAATGAAGAATTGCCATTGCCCGTTTTAATATTTGTCAAAGAACCGGCTCCAAAAGAGTCATTATAGCTACTAGAAGAACTATTGGACATGGCAGATTTTCCAAAAGCTGTATTGCTATTGCTGCATATACCTGTACCTACTAAAGTAAAAAAACCAAGAGCTGTATTGTTATAGCCTTGTACATTGTGGGCAAGTGAAAAATAGCCAACTGAAGTATTGTTATTGCCATTAAAGTCATTTGGAAAGTTACTTGCTATATCATTTAATGCTTGCCAACCAATAGCAGTATTATTAAGAACGCTAAAAGCTTCAGCGAGGGCATCTTCTCCCAAACCCGTATTGGTGCTTGAAAGCGTAAACATTTTGTCTGAAATACCTAAAGGCGTGATTTCAATACTTCTATTTATGCTTTTGTTGGAAAAAATTTGAGCAAAACAAGTGCTGCCCAAGTCCCGAAGAGGGAACATGATTATGAGAAATATGATAAGTTTTTTCATGTTTATGTTTGAATAATTTCGTTTTTTATATTGAGTTTAAAAAGCTAATTATAGCGTTTCTCGGGTTAAATAATTTTTCACACTTTTATTGACATTTTTATTTATCTTGGTCTCTTTTAGGTTAAGTGCGAAAGCTATTTGGCATTTGTATTTTTCTCTAATTTCACATTCATTGCATCCAGTCGAACATTTAACGATTTGAGCAAAGTATTTTCATTTTCCAATTTCTCAATTTTAGCATTTAATGCTTTAATTGCTTCTACAATCATGGGGTCAAAATCGCCATAGGAAGCAGATAAAAAGCCAGCTTCGTTTTCATTAATTTTTTCAGGAAAAATTTCTCTTAAATCTTGAGCTATAAAACCGTATTGAAATCCACGCTCAGGATTAGCCTTTAATTGGTAGGTAACTCCTTGCATTTGTAATACTTTTTGTAGAATATCATAGCTGTTTAATGAGACTATTTTTGTTTTTAATCGCCTATCCGAAGGGAAAATCCAATTGCCAGTTCCTAATGTTTTAAACGCCTCCCCTTCTACTTGAAAAGCCTCCGTTCTAGTAAGAAAATCATTAGCGGCCGTTGTTGTCAGATTTCTATTAATACTAACTTTGTTATAAAAAAAATCGCCCCCGATTAAAGGAGCAACGGTGTTGTAGTTTGCAATATATAGCTTATAACTTCCTGTTTCTAAAGCACCTGCATTGTGTCCTATTCCTACGTTTTGATTTCCTGAAACAGTGCTTAATGCATTTGTTCCCACAGCCACATTATAATTCCCTATTTTGTTTTCGAGTAAGGCATTTTTTCCCATTGCTAAATTATCATGACCCAGTGTATTGGCATTCATTGCCTGATGACCCATTGCCACATTATTATCTGCACCTTGGTTATTCGCTAATGCATTCATACCCACAGCAGTATTAAATGCACCTGTACTTGCTTGCAAGGCATTTGCCCCTATTGCTACATTGAAACTACCTATTAAGTTAGAAGATAAAGCACTTGAACCCACTGCTACATTGGAACCGCCTGTAGTATTTGCCCCCATTGCAAAATTGCCCATGGCGGAGTTGTCTGACCCTATAGTGTTGGCTTTAAGTGAGTTGTTTCCAAATGCTGAATTGAAATTGCCTGAAACTGCTGAAATTGTAGTATTCTCAGCCAATGCATTTGCTCCAAATGCAGAATTACTTATCCCTGCAATATTAGATCGCAAAGCCGCAGCTCCCATGGCCGAATTACTGTAGCCTGTAGTATTATTAGTCAATGCCAAATAGCCTAAGGCTGAATTATTATATCCATAAGTATTATTCGTCAAAGTCAAACTCCCTACAGCAGTATTACTACTCCCTGATAATCCTACAACAGTTGTTACTTTTGAAAGCGTTTTATAACCAATAGCGGTGTTGCCTGTTACTGTGGTGGCCAATTTCAACGCATCTTCGCCCAATGCCGTATTGGTTTTAGACAATGTGGATGATGCCAGATTGCTATTAATCCCAGCAGGCGTAATCGTAATGCTCTCGTCCGTAGAGCGAGTAGCGAAAATTTGAGCATTGGAATTCAATGAAATGAGGACTAATGCCCCACCCCAAAATGTTAAAAGCGTTTTCATGTTTTTTTATTTATTGTTTTACTAAAAGTGTTTTTGATAAAGCAGTCTTAGGTTTTAAGGCAATCTTTTTTTGTTTTGTTAAAATCAACTCTTTTAATTCTGCCATTTCAGAAAACAATAGCTGGTTTTGAGTTTGCAAATCGGCAGTTCTTTGTTCCAAGGCTTTAATGCCTGCATAAGCCACGCCCAGTAAGTCTAATGCAGAAACCGTGGTGTCATTGCCAATTACACCTTTTTCATCTTTACCGAAATTATCGTGAAAATCCTGAGCCATGATGCCGTAGTGGCGGTATTGCTGCGTCTCTTTGTCTTTGAAATTCCAGGAATAAAATGGGATTTTTGAGATTTTTTGTAAGACAGATTCGCCGTTTAGTTCTAAGAAATTCTCTTTTTTGTTTCGGTCAGAAGTATATGCCCAACCATTGCTTGCAGGGATTATGTAGGCATAATTGTTTGTGCCTGCTACATAGAAAGTATAATTATCAAACCGCATCACCATTTGATTATCGGTGGTATTGGTAGCAGCAATATTATTGGAAGCCCCACCTATGCAAAACGAGTTGGTATGATTGTTTGTATTGGCAAACCTTCCCATAGCTGTTGAATTGTTTCCAGAAGCCTGATTTTTATTTCCAATGGCTGTTGAGGCTGTTCCACTGGCTGTATTATAGTAGCCTATCGCAGTTGCATCAATCCCTGAGGCCGTTGAATTATCTCCCATTGCTACTGAAAGACTCGCAGATGCTTTGGTAGAATATCCGATAGCGATAGAATTTGTACCAGAGGCTTCAGTAGATGACCCAATAGAAAATGAATAATTTCCTGTTGCGGCAGCGTAAATCCCCATTGACAATGCTGCTATACCAGATGATAAATTATGTGAACCCAATGCTATTGAATATAATCCACTTGCCTTACTGTTATTACCAAAACCAAAGGAGTTTACTCCAACATTTGCGAAATCAAACTCGTCTATATTAGCATAGCCTGCTCTAAAAGCTCCTTTGTTTGCATACCATATGAATTTATTGCCAAATCCTGTGGTGTCTGACCCAAAAAGAACGGTTTTCCCTGTGGAAACATGGAAAGGAGCTTTAGGTGTGTTTGTGCCAATACCTACATTACCCGTATTATAATTATAAATATCATTGCCGCTCGTAGCCCAACCTGTTCCAGATGCGGCATTAGTGATGGGTATCCATGCCGAGTTGTTCCAATATTGAAGTTGATTGGTACCATTGTTATAATTCATCGTTCCTTTGGTAGGATTTACGGGGTTTCCCGGCACTATTGTAACTGATTGGCAAAACGACAGTCTGCTAATTATTAGCAAATTAAATAGGATAATTACTGTTTTATTCATGCTCATTTTTCAATAAAATCTAAAAGCTAATTCTCTTTTTTTACCATCAACAACTTTTCAATATCTTCTAAACGAGCTTCTATTTTTTCATTCTTAGTTCTTAATGCATTATTCATTTCCGATAATTCCTCCGTCCGTTTTTCTAAGGCCTTAATCCCCGCATAAGCCACGCCCAATAAATCTAAAGCAGAAACAGTGGTGTCATTGCCAATTACACCTTTTTCATCTTTACCGAAATTATCGTGAAAATCCTGAGCCATGATGCCGTAGTGGCGGTATTGCTGCGTCTCTTTGTCTTTGAAATTCCATGAGTAAAATGGGATTTTTGAGATTTTTTGTAAGACAGATTCGCCGTTTAGTTCTAAGAAATTTTCTTTCTTGTTTCGGTCAGAAACGTAGGTCCATCCATTACTTGCCGGAAGTAGGTATACGTAGTTTCCTGTATTGCCAAGCAAGAAAGTATAGTTATCAAACCGCATCATCATTTGGTTGTCTGCAGAATTATTAGTCACCGTATTTGAACCTACGCCAGCTATACAAAAAGAATTTTCATAATTATTAGTATTAGCATTTCTGCCCATAGCAGTCGAGTTGGTACCACTTGCGGTTGTAGATTTACCGAACGCCGTAGAAAAATTACCTGAAGCGGTATTACTACTTCCGAAAGTTGTGGAATAATTGCCTGAACTTGTTGTAAATTCCCCAGCTGCAAACGAAAATGTACCACTGGCTTTTGTGCCATTTCCCAGTGCAGTAGAAGATTCTCCGGAAGCCACATTATTACTGCCGACTGTAAAAGAGAATTTACCTTTTGCTATATTATCTTGTCCTAATGCTGTGGAGGTAGCACCAATGGCAAAGGAATGCTGACCCATAGCCACAGAAAAATCGCCTTTTGCTTTAGTATTAAAACCTGCACCAAAAGAAAATACACCAATACTATCTTTATCCCAATTGTTAAAATTTGAAATATCGGCATCTGGAAATCCAAATATTGATTTATTGCCCACTCCACCAGTTCTGAATGCAGCTTTATCAATATACCAAAAGGTACGAGTTCCTTTACCACTTACTGGTGGTGGTATAATGGTATTGCCCAAAAAAGTACTAAGGCCATTAAATAGCACACTTTTGCTTTCGACATGCAATCCAGCAAGAGGGAAAAGCGTACTGACACCTACATTTTCATTTTGGTCTATCGTTATAACTGGTTTGTGGTTTGTTCCTAGCCACAAAGAAGCATTTTCTTGATTTATTAAAAACGCTGTTGAACTGTTATTTTCAATTCCGATTAGTAAACCATCTGAAGTTAAAATGCCAGTATTTGGAGTTTGGAAAATCGCATTTGAAAAAGAACCTGAATAGATATTGAGAGGGGAGATCGGATTATTTGTACCAATGCCCACATTACCAGTATTAGTACTAATTATATTGTTTCCATTCATTGCCCATCCTGCATTTGTAACGGGAATCCAAGATGTGCTATTCCAGTATTGTAAAAGACTGGTATTGTGATTGTAAACCAGTGTTCCTGCTGTAGGGTTTGCAGGATTGGAAGGCACAATTGTTACGGATTGTGAATGTGCTAAATGGCAAATATGGAGAACTACAATGACAATGAAATGATTTTTTTTCATGGTTTTTTGAAGGGTGAATTGTTCTTAAGTTTCAAGCTAAATTTTCAGATACAGTATGCCATCTCCTTCTTGAAATCTGAAATTCCGTACCGTCTTTCATGGTTATTCTTTTTGTATCGGGATTCAGTTTTTTTACAAAGTTCTTATTGATAATAGAAGACCGATGAATTCTAATGAATGTAGATGGTAGAAGAACTGCATACATGGCTAGGCAGTAAGACATAGTTTGTGTACGGCCCGTGTGTAAATTAAAAATGGTGTAATTTATGTTAGCTTCGAGGCTGACAATATTAGATAAAGCATTAATCAGTAATTTTTTATGGTCTTTTTGTGGACTTCTTAACTTTGTTTTCATGGGTATGAACATTTGGCTTTTTTAATTTCTAAACAAAGTTTGGGAATAAAATTTCATCCAGAAAAAAAAGCAAATCGAAGTGCCGAAATGAGTGCTTTAAAAGTTGAAAATCGGAGATTATTGGTATATCGATATTTTAAACACAGAGACATAGACGAAAATATTTTATCATTCTTGCAGTATTGTCTTTTCAATCCGACCACTTGTATTCATCTGTCTTTAAAATTTATAAGCCCTTTGATTTTAAGCTTTTAGTGTTTTTTTTACAAAGCATTATAGGACTTTTTATTACTTGTTTCAATGAGAGTTCTCCGAAATATTCGAGCAGTTGCTCATATGTAATTTCCAATTAAATAAACCTTCTGTTTCTTCAATTTTAATGAAACTGATTTTTTAAGCACTTTAAATAAAGCCAGATTCAGTTTCAATATTTTCTTAGTCCTGAATAGAGGGATTGGGGATTGATTTTTATTACCCATATCTAAAACACAAAACGCTCTAAAACTGCGATGAAATTCCCTATCATGTGCATTGCAATTGGCGTATATATAGACTTAGTGTTATATTTTGCGTAACTAAATAAAGAAGCGTCAAAAAGGCTTTGTACAATACCAATATTTGAAGAAAGGGTATATTGATAAGTAAAATTGTGAAGTAATACGAAGAAACAGGCTTGAAGAAAAATCGCCAAATGTCTATTTATATTCCGTTTTGTGAGGGCATTTAAAATTAAGCCTCTGAAAATAAACTCTTCAGCAATCGGGGCTAAAATTACTGCTCCTGAAATTCTAATTATAGAAGGTAACAATGAATGGTTCCATTTATCTATTTCAAGAATTCCTAACTTAAAAAAAGTGAATTCCGTCAGCAAAATCAAAATCAAAAAAACGAAGATCCAGATCATAAAACAACGATTGGAAATTGGCTTATTTAAGTTTAATTCCTTGGGATTAATTTTCTTTAATCTTATCCTTAAAAACAAAATGATCAAAATTACCACAAAAGGCAAAACTCGAACTATAGCTGATTTTATCTCTTCATTCATATCACTTCGGGTCTAATAATTACTGAAGGCAGGTTTATCTATCAGCATAGCGATATGATGTTATTTGGTTAAGCTTTATCCTGCAATTCCGCCTTTTCAACTCAAAGGTTATAAATCAGGTTATCCACAAAAAATAAAGCTAAACGAACCACCAAAACGGGTATTTGAATGGTAGTAAAGTGGAGGCTAATGGCACCTAGAATACTTAAACCCGGTTTAAAGCAATGGGATTTTTACAATATATTCAGAAGCTGTCTCGATTAAGACAATTGGTCTCGGAGAAAAGTAGTCATACAAATTTTGTAGGCTTTGCAGGCCCTGTTTATTTGAGGTTTCTACGAACTCTTTTTTTTGTAGATTATTTTTAAAAATCAAGTAGTCTGATTCTACGCTTAAACTGATATACAAGGGGTTCTCCTCTTCTATTATATTGTGCTTTATAGCGTTTTCGAATAAATTTTGCAAAGTTACCGGTACTATACTGTGACCGAAGTAAGCTTTGTCAATTGAAATGTTAATTTTCAAGCTCTCTTCAAATCGTGATTTTTGAAGATCAATATAGTGCTTTACGAAATTCAGTTCCTGTTCTAAAGTCACTAAATCCTTTTCTTTATTTTGTAATATGTACCTATAAATTAATGACAATTTTTGCAGGAAATTAGACGCCTGTTTCGGCTCCGTCATTATGAGGCTATTGAGAGATGTGAGGCTATTAAATAAAAAATGAGGATTGAGATGATTGATTAAATTTTGGTACTGAATCTCCGATTTATCCTTCTCCAAACGAGCTGACTGCATCCTTAAAGAATAGATTTTTGACCGCTCATTTGCTAGAAAACGTAAAAATGAGTACACCAAAAAGCAAAATAGTAAAATGCAACTATATAAAAACCAACTAGTTTTATAGAAGACGGTTTCAATATGAATGTTTAATAAACTGGAAGGGGATTCATGTCCACTTTCGTCTATTGACATTACCTTAAAAACATAATTGCCTTGTTTAAGATTGGAAAAGGAAGCAGAATTATTCGTTGTCAAAATCCAATCATCATTTATTCCTATAATCTGGTATTTATATTTATATTTTTGAGATATATTAAGAGTTGAGAAGAAAATTTCAAAAACGTTATCATTGTTCTTAAGATTGATTTCAGAGGAATCTTTATGAAAAAGTACTTCATTATTATTAAAGAATATTTTACAAATAAGCACTTTCTCGGTGGTTGGTTTTTCAGATATTTTCAATGGATCTATAACTGTAATTATACTCTTCATTAATGATAATACTTTACCATTTCGCAAGTAGAATAAATAGTTTTTCCATTTTAGATTTCCTTTGTCAATTTCAATGTTTTTAGAAATGACATTATTTGTTTCAGGATTGAAAATGGTAAAATCATTGAAGGCAGATGTCCATATTCTTCCACGGTTGTCTACCATAAGACTATGGATGGTGTTCAGGTCTAATGCCGTATTAAATGCTCCAGAAGTTGGATTAAATTTTATCAAGTCATAAGTGCCAATCCAAAAGTCGCCGTTCTTGTCTTTTTTTATTCCCGTATAACCTATTTGCCTGAAGTCCTTTGTGCTTGAGGTTTTTGCCATTTCAAAGCTTTGTTTTTGTTTAGAAAACTTTGCCAAGCCCCTGGCATGTATGCCAAGCCAAATGTTGCCATCGCTGTCTGTTTCAGAAGAACTCACTGGACTAGGACTTTCTATTTTAATAGGATAGCTTGTCCACTTTTGAGTAATTAAAGAATAGCTAAAAGCCTTATTGTATTCTCCATAAACCCATATATTGTCCCCCTTTAGTATTGAATTGGATATTAAATGTTTGTTTTTAACATCATCCGGATATGCTATATATGTAAGCTTTTTGTTTTTCTTGTCAAACCTATAAATAGCATTAGTACTTACTGAAAATATAGATTCTTTGTAGTCAATTAATCCTATAATAGATGGTTTTGTGGGTTCAAATGATTGAGGTATTATATAGGTCTTTAAGGCGTTTTTGGCTGGGTTATAATGTAGTATATCTGCATGGGCAGTAGAAAGCCACCAAGTCTTGTCAGAATTATCTTCCTGAAATAAACGTAGCTCACTTTCCCCTTTTAGTTCTGGGTATAATTCAGAAATATCAAAGATTTCGAAGAAGTTTTTAGCAGGATTAGTAATAGAAATGCCATTGGAGGTAGCCAACCAAATGGAGCCGTCCTTTTCCTGAAATCCGTCCCAAAAAAGGTTTGCTGAAATTGAATTAGGTTTTAAATTGTTATGCTTTAAACTATAAGTTTTTTGACTTTCGACATCATAAAAAAAGCTACAATGATTCCATGCAGATAGCCATAAATTGTGTTTGCTATCAATAAAGATGCAGGATATGTCTGAGTCCTCTTTACCTTTATTTTCTTCAAATATTATTTCTTTTTCTATAGTTCTTGTTAGTACATCGTAGTAAATGATTTTGTGAATAAAGGCATCATAAAAAACTAGCTTTTTTTGGTCAACGTTTATCGTAGAAACATCTTTAAAGTTGAAAATTGGGTTATTTTCTGGATTGTTTTTTTTGTTTACGAAAATGCTTTTTTCAAAGTTGAAAAAGTTCAATCCATTCTTTGTTACCAGCCAAATACCTTTATTTAAAGGATCGAGTGCTAATCCTCTATTGAGAATCCTATTGTGTGAAATAGTACTATTATCAGATGGATTATTTTTGAAATTATGAAGCCTTTTGGTAGTGGTGTTAAAGTAAAAAAGTCCTTGGTCACGAATAGAAAACCAAATGTTGCCATTATTGTCGCACACAATGTTTAGACAAACAAAGTTGGCTTTGTTTAACTCCGAAATGAATTGAAATCTATTAGTCTTCTTGTCATAATAACAGATTCCTTCTCCAGTACCTATCCATATTCTTTCTTCCTTATCTTCGCACAAGGAAAATACATCGCTATGAATTAATGAATTAGTATCATTTTGTACATGTCTGAATACGGTAAACTCGTTGCCGTCAAACCTTTTTAAGCCATTTCCTGTACCAATCCATAAAAAGCCGTCCTTGTCCTTTAAAAAACAGTTATTATAATTGGAAAGGGTTCCTTGCTTATCTAAAATATGTTTGAAATTAAATGAGGCTTCTCTTACTTGGCCGTTTACGGTAGAATGGCCTTGCCAAAAAAACAGCAAAATCAAGACTCTAAAAGTGTATTTTAATAAATTTATCAATGCACTAATTTATCAATCATCTTTCCATCCATTTTTTAAAAATAGGAGCTTTTTGTCTACTAATATCAATCTCAATAGTTTGATATGGCACCTTTAGTTTTACTACAATTTTGGAGTTTTCAATACCCCAAATCTTCTGAACGGCTGACCTAGCGACAATAAATTGACGGTTTATTCTGAAAAAAATATGAGGGTTCAGCATATCTTCAATCTCATCCATGGATTCACAAGAGATATTGTGTTTTTCGTTGGATATTGTGAAGGCATAAATGAGTACGTCATATTTAAAATACATGATTTCTTCGGATTTAATGGGCACCAAAGAATTTCTAAAATTGCACAAAAAATATTCCTTGTAGGGCATTCGGTTGCTACCCGTCTGAAGCATTTGAGCCAGACTATTATAATCAAAGGGTAACTTATTAGTAAAACTATTTAGGTTTTTTGCTTTGGCTATGGCTTTTTCTAACTCTTCTGGCTCTACAGGTTTGAGTAAATAATCTATTCCGTTTACTTTGAAGGCTTTAATGGCGTATTCATTGTATGAGGTGGTAAATATTATTGGGCATGAAATAGTAAGCTGTTCAAAGATTTGAAAACTTACCCCATCTCCTAGCTGAATGTCAGCAAAAATAACGTCTGGTTCAGTATTTTCATTGAACCATTTCAAGGCATACTTTACACTTGGTATGACGGTGGTGATTTTAATACTGGCATCAATTTCGGCGATTTTCATCATCAATTCTTTTGCCACCAATTTCTCGTCTTCTATGATTATCGCATTCATTCTCAGTAAATTATCTGAAACATACCAAATGACAGATAATTTATATAATAATGCAACATAGTTAGTTTGAAATGTCGAAAATAGGCAATGAGAAGTTGTTTTTGTCTGATTATTTTATAAAACTTAATAGCTATGAATAGAAGAGGTTATGAAATATAAGAAAGTGGGTTGGGTAGCATGGAATTTACACGTTTAAAGATGATGTGTTTTTGGCCAGAGTATTTGCAGCCGTACCCCTCTTTAGTCTTTAGAATTAACTCATTTCTAGTTTCCAATTGTATAAATCTGCCGTCTCTCCTGTTTTTATGAAATTATTTTTCTTGAGCACTTTAAAGGAAGCCATATTTGTTCTGTCTGTAGACGCTAGTATTACTTTGACTTTTGGTTGAGTTTTTACCCATTCAATAATCCCTCGGACAATTTCTGTCATATATCCTTTATTCTGGAATTCTTCATAAGTGCCGTAGCCAATTTCAATTTCCCCATTTGCATTAGGTTCTCCAACCATGCAAAGGTCACCTACCATTCTATTTTCTGATTTAGAAATGGCCGTCCAGAGTGTTGAGTACAAATAGTTTTTATTTTTATCTGCCACATTTGGGAGGATTGTTTGTTCAAACGCCTCTTTTAGTTCTGGAGAAAGTATTCTTGAGCTTTCATTCAAGTCCAGTTCTTCTTCTAAAGAATTATCGCATTTCACATACTTTATTAATTGGTCATATGTAAGTGGCTTTAAAAAAAGTCTCTTGGTTTCTATCATTTTGCTAGGCTATTAATGTAAATTTTTTGAAAGGAAAAGAGACTGTCTTTTTTTAACCCGCTTTAGGGTAACTTTTGGTTAGCCTTAGCAATAGTTGTTTTTGTGTTAAAGCTTTAAAAAAATGATTTATTGAGGCCAAAATTAGCTACAACTTTTCAAGTAGTTTAAAGTAGAGGTATTCCCAAGCCAATTTTACACTATAAAGTGGTGGGTAGCTGTAATCTTCTACTTCAGCTATAACATATTGCAATCCTGCTTTTTTGTCATATTTAAATATTTCTTCAAAATTAATTTTTCCACTTTGTCCTAATTCTTTATAGTCTTTGATGTGCCAGCTGATAAACCGCTTTGGGTATTTTTCAAAGTATTCTCTAGGTTCTACACCTCCAACTTTCATCCAGTATAAATCAGCTTGGAAATGAACAAAGTTGGGGTCTGTATGTTTTAAGAAATAGTCATACACTCGCTCGCCATCTACATATAGAAACTCATCTGCGTGATTGTGAAAAACAAACTGCATGTCATTTTCTGCACAGAGTTTTCCTACCCTATTATAGTAGTCGGTATATCGCTGTAGCTCCGCTTTATTTTTAATTTGTTTTATTTTATTATTAGAAGTAGAAAGGTATTTAACCCTAGCCTTTTTATGGTCTTCAATGCATTTCTTCCACCATTTAATGGCCACTTCCATATTATTATCGGCAGGCAAGTCGTAGAATGTCATGGAGCCTAAAAACTTCATGCCGGTGTTTTCCACTAATGTTTTAAACTCAGTAGGGGACATGCCGTAAAAAAGGCCATTGGAAT
The DNA here is from genome assembly GCF_055134445.1 of Arcticibacterium sp. Classification (NCBI taxonomy): domain Bacteria; kingdom Pseudomonadati; phylum Bacteroidota; class Cytophagia; order Cytophagales; family Leadbetterellaceae; genus Arcticibacterium; species Arcticibacterium sp. The sequence goes on along the minus strand of NZ_JBSRVI010000098.1, from coordinate 1,021 downwards.
AAACAAAAGTCTCTATGTAGCTGTAGCCCATTCTACTAAGCTCTTGCAGTGTTCGTTTAGGGTCGTTCTGCATTTCTTTATGTACAGAGACCAACTGAATACCTATGTTTTTGTCTTTAGGGTTTTGCTTAATGTATCTCGTTTTCCAGAGGTTTTTATTTGAATTATCAAATCCTTCCACTAATACATCGGTGTAGCTGTTGAAAGTGAATTTGACACGCATAATGTCATTACCATTTAGGTCTTTGTCTTGCATGACCCAGTCGCTACTGCTCTCAAACTTACCTTTGCCTATAAACAGTTCTCCACGACTATTTTTTCCAAAAGCCCGAATGTTATCTTGCGAGCTGTCGTAGGCTATCAATTCAAATAAGGTTGAAACATATTGACCGTCTTTTTTTTGAAAAACCTCTACAGATAGCGTTTGTTCATTGAGTTTCATTTCGCTTACCATTTTTATGGTAGGAAAACTTGATAGGCTATCGGTGCCAGGGTGTATGGAACTGTACCATTCTCCGGAGTATTGTATCAGTCGGTCTTGCTGGGATTTAATCTGGAAATCTTGCTGACCTTTCAGCATACCGGCATTTAGCAAGGCAAAAATGAGGATGAAAGATTTTATAAAAGTGAATTTCAATGCAGTATTATTTAGTTTTCTGGGGTCAAAAATAGTTATAGTTTATTAGTCGTGTTGATTTTAATCATTGTTGCTTTGGAGGTGTTTTAGATTTTACTTCTATAAATTCCTATACCCTTGTTTCACGCACTTAAACCCGGTTTATGCATTGGAGAATCGTTATGAGTAGCTAAAGTGTAATAAATCAGACATTTAAACGAAATTAGCATAGCGTTTATCCTGAGCTAATGTAGTGCTATGGTGATTGAGTTTAAATGGGTTTACGAACTGATTTGAAGCAATTTAGTTACGGTCCCGATAAAATCGGGAGATTTTCTAATGCATAGAGCGGGTTTAATAAATTATAACAAACCAGATGACTAAAAGAAATAAAATTATCTATTG
>NZ_JBSRVI010000097.1:0-18178 GCF_055134445.1 Arcticibacterium sp. | reverse complement strand
GCTACCAAAATCGGAAATTCATAACTATCTATAGTAGAGCATATTAAAAGAAAAGTGTGGTGCGAAGCTATTTTTGCATATACCTGTATATCAGATATTTAACTCATTTAGCTGTCAAACTCAGGAGTAACGGAAAGACTTTCTGGTTTAATTAAGAATAAAGACCTCAGTCAATACATTTTATAAATAATTATTCTGAAGATGCTTTATGCATTATAGAGCATCTTCTTCTTGTAGCCATTAAAGTGAACGGCTTATCGTTAGTTTAAGGTTAGTTAGATTGTAAAGGCCTAGTAGCTCCTAAGGAGCGAAATCCCTCCAAAAAAGCAGCAAAAGATTAATTAATTCTGTGTGATATTGTACTGAAGCAAGCATGCATTATTGAGCACCTAAATGTTTAATTAGAGTCACTATATCTTTCTCTATCTTCATATTTAATTTTTCGGATGTAACCTTGTGCATAGCTGCTTTGCTAAAATTTTCTAAGGATTTTAGAAAAGACTTTCTTTTTGTAACTAAGATTAATTTGTTACCCACCACTACGTAGAACTTCTCCTTTTTTTCATATACCCCTTCATAAAGATTCGCTTTAGCAGAGCCATAACCGTTGTCTACGTCAGATTTACTCACAGAATAATTACAATCATATTGTTTAAGAAGCATGGGTTGGGTATGTACCAAGGTTTCATAATAGTAATCTCCCGCTCCTTGAAATTCTTCTTTATAGTTTGAGAAACTATGTCCATTAATAATGAATTCGGTGGGCTTCAATTCTACCGCGTTTGAATTGGCATTTTTTGAGTAATACACACTACTACGCACCAGATCATATGCCATAAGCCCTTCTACGGGTTCACTGCCCGGTAATACTACTTTACCCTTAAACCAGCCATTATTTAAATAGGGCGTTCCCATATAATATCTCTCAAAAGATTGTGAGCTATTTAATTTCACATTTCTAGTATGGTATTCTGAAACTAAAATGGTATCTCCTTCGGCATTGACTTCTATTCTGGAACCGGTAGAAGCAGAGTTTACTTTATCCATAAAATAGGCGGCATTGCTATTTTGGCTAAATGCCAAACATGGACCTAGTAAAAATAGTACGGCGATGTAGATTTTTTTCATGTTAAAAAGTTTTCGACAGGGTATTTATGTTCTAACGAAAATAATAAAAATATCCTATATATCGTAAGTAAACATGGCTTTACGAAGCAACTAGCTGGCTTAATATGAAAGTTATAATACCCTCTGATGAAAAGGTTTATCTAGGTATTTAATAGGCTACTTAATCTCCCTTGAAGCCCTCCGGAATGGTATATGACTATTTTAGAATCTTTCTGGAAATGTCCCTTTTCTATCAAGTCAAAAACACCGAAGCAAAGTTTGGCAGTGTAAACTTGTTCAAGTTGGATATGGAATTTAGATTCAAAGTCTTTAATGAAATTGCGTAAAACATTGGTGTGCTTTCCATATCCACCAAAATGATAGGACTCGAAAAAGCTTAAGTTTTCTGGATGTTTGCCTAACAGGTTTTCAATGTCGGTTTTTAGGAAACCACCATTTTTAAGAACAGGAAAACCATAGATATGGCCTTTGTACGTTTTATTTGAAAGAACTCCAGCGGCTGTGCCTCCTGTGCCTGCGGCTAAACAAAAATGTGTAGGTTCTATTTCTGTTAAAATTTCATTCAATATTTCTGAGCAGCCCGGTAATGCCAAAGCATTACTTCCCCCTTCAGGTAAGAAAAAGTGATTTTGGGATATGAATTTCTCCATTAACTCCGCTTTATCCCTATAAGCTGTTCTGGTGACAAAATGCAGTTTCATGCCAGATTTTGCAGCAAAAGCTAAAGTAGGACTAGAATTTTCATTCAGTTCATCACCTCTAATGATAGCTTCCGACTTAAAATTGAAAAGTTTGGCAGCAGCAGCTAATGCATAAATGTGATTGGAATACGCTCCGCCAAAACTTATTAAAGTATCTTTTTTTTGTTTTCTAGCGGCTAAGAGGTTGTATTTCAGTTTTCTATATTTGTTGCCAGAGAGCTCAGGATGGCATAATTCGTCCCTTTTTACCCAAACTTCAAGGCCCTTTTCTAAAAAAAGAGTGCTTTCAATTTTTTGTAATGGCGTAGGACTAAGAATGTGTTTTTCAAAAACCAATTTTAAAGCGGTAACTTGCGACCTAAAATTAAAGCTTTTTGGAAGACATACATATAGAAGACGATCAGGAAGACGATGAGTTGTTCGAACATCTCAATCTAACCGCAGACCCAGGCCAGACGCCAATGAGGGTTGATAAATTTATTGGGCACCATACCAATAGTTCTAGAACTAAGATACAACACGCTATAGATAGCGAGTCTATAAAAGTTAATGGTAGCATTGTAAAAGCCAGTTATAAAATTAAACCCGGCGACAATGTTATTATTTCTTTGGCAAAACCACCTAAAGAACCTTCAGAGGTATTGCCAGAAAACATTCCTCTAAATATTACTTATGAGGACGATAGCCTTTTGATAGTCAATAAAGATGCGGATATGGTGGTTCACCCAGGGTATAATAACTGGGATGGAACGCTTGTAAATGCCTTGGTTTATCATTTTGATAACTTACCAACTTCCAAAAACGGTGTCATTAGACCAGGTTTGGTTCATAGGATTGATAAAGGAACAACAGGCCTATTGGTGATTGCTAAGACAGAATATGCCATGCAATATTTGGCGAAACAGTTTGCCGACCATAGTACAGAACGAACCTACTACTGTATGGTGTGGGGAGAACCAGAAGAAGATAAAGGAACGATAAATGCTAATCTGGGTAGAGGTTTTAAAGACAGAAGAATTTCTGAAGTCTTTCCAGAGGGTGATCACGGAAGGGTGGCTATCACGCATTATGAGGTGATAAGAAGAATGAGATATGTGAGTTTGATTAAATGTAACCTAGAAACGGGGCGTACGCATCAAATTAGAGCTCATATGAAATTTATAGGTCATCCGCTTTTTGGTGACGTGACTTACGGTGGCGATAAGCCCTTGAGAGGGAATATGTTTACCAAGTATAAGCAGTTTGTAGACAATTGCATGAAAATAATGCCACGTCAGGCACTACATGCCAAATCTCTTGGATTTAAACATCCTGAGTCTGGTGAATGGATGCAGTTTGATTCAGAATTACCGGACGATTTGGTGGAGCTTATTGCAAAATGGGACCATTACGTACAGCATAACTAAAGAGGAAATATTTCTTCTTGGCTATATTTATAAAAACAATTATGAGTCTGATTTCTCTGGAAGTCCAACTGATAATTGTTTTTCATTATTTTAGGATCATTTAGCCATATGAAATTTAGGAATGGAACCATACAACCAACCCCAGTTTGACAAGAAACTATTATTAGAAATAGTAAAGATGAGAATGCCTTTTGGTAAATATAAGGGTGTTTTGATTGCAGATTTACCAGTGTCTTATTTAGAGTGGTTTATGAGAAAAGATGGCTTTCCAGAAGGAAAACTGGGAATGCTTATGGCAACTACTTTAGAGATAAAAAGCAATGGTCTGGAAGAAATAATTTGGAAATTAAAAAAGTTGGCCACCAAATGAGGTCATTATAATCATGAAAAAAAGCGTAATTCTTTTATCGCTATGCCTTTTTAGCGGATTGGCTTATGGCCAGAAATTCAAAAAGGTACCCGAGTCTAAACTACAATCTTCTCTTGTAGAAAAACACATTAGATTTTTAGCTTCCGATGAGCTCATGGGGAGAAAAACAGGACATGCAGGAAACAATTCAGCTGCCAGATATATTGCAGAAGAATTCAGAAGCTATGGCATGTCGGCCATCAATGCAGGCTCTTTTTATCAGACTGTACCATTTGAGATGACCTATCAGCCAGAAACTGCGGAAATTAAAGCAGGTGCTGCGGTCTTAAGAGCCAGTGAAGATTTTCTCTTAATGAACGGTGGAGGAATTCATCAAAAAGGTCTTGAAAAGGAACATTTAGGCTATGGCTGGGTTGCTGAAGATGGCACCTATGATGATTATAAGGATGTGGACGTTAAAGGTAAGGTTGTGGTTGTGCAGATAGGAACACCAGAAACGAAAGGCTTTAGAGAGATGATGGCTGCATCTAAAAGAAAGGAGAAAATAGCCAAAGAAAAAGGAGCAGTGGCTCTCATTGAGATCTTTAATGCCCCAATACCATGGGGAGTTTTGGTTCAAAACTTTGGAGACGGTAGCATTAGTTTAAAAGAAGAAGATAGCAATGAGTTTACAAGGTTTTTGATTTCAGCAGAAACTGCAAAGAAAATATCAAAGAGTGTAGTAGACTTGATAGACATTAATACGGATGCCATTATTAAGAAGTCGGCTTCTAGCCAAAATGTTATAGGATTAGTAGAAGGCTCAGACCCCGAATTGAAAAAGGAATATGTGGTTCTCAGTGCCCATTATGACCATATAGGCTTTCACGAAGGGGAGGATTTACCAGACGATTGGATTTTCAATGGAGCTAGAGACAATGCCATAGGTGTAGCGGGTTTGTTATCCGCAGCTCAGAGTTTGGCTACTAAGCCAGCAAAACGCTCGGTTTTGTTTATTGCTTATACAGGAGAAGAAATAGGATTAAGGGGAAGTGGTTATTATGCTGAGAACCCATTGGTGCCATTAAATCAATGTGTTTTCAATTTAAACATTGATGGTGCAGGATATAATGATAAAACAAAGATTACAGGAATAGGTATCGCTAGAACGGGTGCCGAAGCTGAAATCAACACAGCCGTGGAGGCCTTGGGTTTATCGCTTATTGATGACCCTACACCTGAATTAGGCCTTTTTGATAGGTCAGATAATGTAAGATTAGCGGCAAAGGGTATACCCGCTCCTTCTTTTTCTCCAGGGTTTACTTCTTTTGACGATGAAATTGCCAAATATTATCATAAGGAAGCCGATGAAGCTGAAAGTTTGGACTTTGCTTATTGCACAAAATTTTGTCAAGCTTATGCTTTTGCAGCGAGGTTAATTGCTAATAAAAAAACAGCTCCTCAATGGATAAAAGGCGATAAATATGAATCCGCTGCAAACGAACTATATCGGAAGTAGATTTGTAAATATTAAGGAATTTAAAGGATTTATAGAGGTTTCCTAAATATCTGCTGTAGTCTTCCTTTTTTTGTCCTAAAAATCTATTATTTATGTAATACAAATTTTGTTTTGGCTTCAAATTATAGTGTTTTTTCACTAAATTCGCAGCCTGATTTAAAGATTATCGAATTCATTATTTTATAAAGAGAAACCCATAATGGCCGAAACTGCTAAGCTGACACTAGGAGGCAAAGAATACGAATTTCCAATATATACTGGTACTGAAGAAGAGAGTGCTATTGACATTTCGAAATTAAGAGGACAATCTGGATATATTACTATCGACCCAGGTTATAAAAACACGGGAGCTACCACTTCTGCCATTACTTTTTTAGATGGTGAAAAAGGTATCTTAAGATATAGAGGATATTCTATTGAAGAGTTGGCAGATAAGGCTGATTTCTTAGGAGTTTCTTATTTATTGATATACGGTGAATTACCAAATAAAGCACAATACGATAAGTTTGTGAATGACATCACTCGCCATACCATGGTGAATGAGGACATGAGAAAAATATTTGATGGTTTTCCTGTGAATGCACACCCTATGGGTGTTATGTCTTCATTGGTAAGTGCCATGAGTGGTTTTTATCCAGAGTCTTATAATAAAGACACTGAAAAGGATATAGACCTTCATATTATTAGATTAATGGCGAAAATGCCAACTTTGGCTACTTGGTGTTATAAAAAGTCTCAGGGGCATCCTATCAATTACCCAAAGAATAAACTGGATTATTGCTCAAACTTCCTTCAAATGATGTTTGGACTTCCAGTGGAAGATTACACGGTAAATCCGATTGTATCGAGTGCATTGAACAAACTATTGATTCTTCATGCAGACCACGAGCAAAATTGCTCTACTTCTACAGTAAGATTGGTAGGTTCTTCTCAAGCGAATTTATATTCTTCTATTTCTGCTGGTATTTCAGCACTTTGGGGACCTCTTCATGGCGGTGCAAACCAAGCGGTGATTGAGATGTTAGAATCCATTAAAGAAGATGGTGGGGGAGTTGAGAAGTATCTGAATAAAGCTAAAGATAAAAACGACCCGTTTAGATTGATGGGTTTTGGTCATAGAGTATATAAAAACTTTGACCCAAGAGCAAGAATTATCAAAAAGGCTGCGGATGAAGTTTTAGAAGCTTTAGGAATTGATGATCCTATTTTAGAAATAGCGAGAGGTTTGGAGGAAGCGGCTCTTAATGATGAATATTTCATCTCGAGAAAGCTTTATCCAAATGTAGATTTCTATTCTGGAATTATTTACAGAGCCTTAGGAATCCCTACCAACATGTTTACTGTGATGTTTGCTATTGGTCGTCTTCCAGGTTGGATTGCCCAGTGGAAAGAATTACGTGAAAACGGTGAGCCTATTGGTCGCCCACGTCAAATATACACGGGAGAAAAAGAAAGAGCCTTTGTGGATATTGAGAACAGATAATATTCCCATATGGATATAAAGCAAAAGAGAGTGGCCAAATGGTCACTCTCTTTTTGCTTTTTAAGGATCGAGTAGTTTTAAGATTTAAGCTCTTGAACGAACCGCGTCTAAGAAGGCATCTTTTCTTCTTCTGCTTATCTCCGCGTTTAGGTTATTTATAAGTCTAACCATTTTTACGCCCCCATTCAATTGAATGCTGGATATATGGTCTAAGTTTACCATATAAGATTTGTGTGTTCTGAAAAATGAAAATTTAGTAAACGTTTTCTCCATTTCCTTGAGTGTTTTGGAAATGATAATCTGCTCTCCATCCTCCATAGAAACCTCAGTATAATTGGCATCTGCTTTAAGAAGCACAATTTCACTTGGGCTTACATGCCTTTTTCCGATTAATCGTATTTCTGTTTTCATGTAGTTATGGAAAATTTATGGTTGAAAGTCTTATAGATGACCCGCGAACTTCTGGAATGGTTGGAAGTATCAAAGAAATAATTTAAAATAAACCCAATTAAATTGAATTTCACCCTTTTATCCTATTTGATTAATTAGATGATAAAGCTTGCTTACTTTTGAGTAGAAAAATCAGAAAATTCAGTGAGTAATATTTTAGAAATTCGGCATATCGTTAAGAATTATGCCAGCCACCGTGCTTTAGACGATGTAAGTATATCTGTCCCTCAAGGAATAATTTTTGGTCTATTGGGGCCAAATGGAGCAGGCAAAACCTCCTTAATTAGAATAATCAATCAAATTACAGCACCAGACGCTGGTGATGTTTTGATAGATGGGGAGCATCTCAGTCAAAAGCACATTTATGACATCGGTTATTTGCCAGAAGAACGTGGTCTTTACAAAAAGATGAAAGTAGGAGAGCACCTGATTTACCTGGCTAGGCTTAAAGGATTGTCAAAGGCCGAAGCCATGGAGAAATTGAAAGAATGGTTTATCAAATTCGATATAAAGACTTGGTGGGATAAACCGGTGGAAGATTTATCGAAGGGGATGCAGCAGAAAATTCAATTTGTAGCCACCGTCCTTCATAAGCCTAAACTACTTATTCTTGACGAACCTTTCAGTGGTTTTGACCCCATTAATGCCAATATTATCAAGGATGAGATTTTGGAATTAAAAGCCAATGGCAGCACTATTATCTTTTCTACGCATAGAATGGAGTCTGTGGAGGAGCTTTGTGATAATGTGGCTCTGATCAATAAGTCTAAAAAGATTTTAGATGGCTCTAAAGCAGAATTGAAAGAAGCCTTTAAGACGAATACTTTTGAAATTGAATTTGAAGGAATATTAAACGCCAATGAGCAGGTCTTTTCAATTTTGAATACACAGGAAGGAGAGAATGGCATCATGAAAGGGCAGGTGAGGCTTAATGAAGGCGTGGGTACTAACGACATGATTAAAACACTTATGGAGCAAGTGGAGCTGAAAGGTTTTAATGAAAAGATACCTTCAATGAACGACATTTTTATAGCAGCGGTAAACGGTGAAAAAGCATAATTTATAAGACATGAAAAACATTTTACTAATTATAGAAAGAGAATATTTAACTCGCGTTAAAAAGAAGAGTTTCATACTGCTCACGGTTTTGGTACCAGTGTTGATAATGGGTATGTATGCGGCTATATTTTTTGCGATTATTAGTGGAACTGAATTAAAGAAAATTGCAGTAATAGATGACAGTGGGCTGTTTATAGATAAAATAGAGACCACCAAAGAGTATGAATTCTCTTTTAGTGATAGGGACTTAAACGATGCCAAAAGCAATTTCGCAAAAGAAGGAACAGATGCACTTGTTTTTATTCCGGAAAACATCATGGATCATCCAAATGGTGTGAAGATTTTTGCGGAAAATGGCGTGTCTTTGGATCTGCAAAGCAAAATAGAAAACAGTATTGAAAGGGAAATAGAAAACATCAAACTTTCGGAGGCTGGAATCGCAAGATCGGTGCTCAAAGATTCTAAAATAAACGTTAATTCTGAAACCATCAGTATTCAAGAAGGAGAAGAGAAAACAAGCAGTTCGGGTGGAGCTACGGCCATTGGTTTTATTACGGCTTTTTTAATTTATATGTCTATTTTTATTTATGGCGTGCAGGTGATGAGAGGCGTAATGGAAGAGAAAACCAGCAGAATAGTGGAAGTTATTATTTCCTCTGTAAAGCCTTTTCAACTTATGATAGGTAAAATTATAGGGGTGGCTCTTGTGGGTTTAACCCAGTTTACGCTTTGGATTATTTTTGTCATAGCCTTAATGTCTGTAGCAGGAAAAGTGCTAGCACCTAAAATGCAAGAGGTTTCTAATATTAGTGCAGCACAGATGCAAAATTTGCCACCAGAAGCCAGAGAGGCAGCAGAAGCCCAAATGCAGAGTGGAGTTGGTATTAACGGAGCATTGCCAGATGTGATGCAGGCCATTGAAGCATTGCCAATAGGAACAATAGTCGTTTCTTTTTTATTCTATTTTTTAGGGGGGTATTTGCTTTATAGTTCACTTTTTGGAGCTGTGGGTTCAGCAGTAGATGGAGAAACGGACACGCAGCAGTTTGTGCTTCCTATCACTCTACCCATCATTGCGGCCTTTATTATGGCTCAGTTTGTTATTAAAGACCCACACGGTCCATTGGCATTTTGGGGTTCCATGGTACCTTTCACTTCACCTATTATAATGATGGTAAGGATTCCTTTTGGGGTGCCAGTATGGCAAATCGTACTCTCTATTTCCTTGTTAATTGGTGGCTTTATTTTTACAACCTGGTTGGCATCTAGAATTTACCGTATAGGCATTTTGATGTATGGAAAAAAGGTGACGTGGAAAGAACTTTCTAAATGGATTTTTTATAAGGGCTAGAAAAGCTTATTTAATAGGAAAGAAAAAGGCGAACCATGGATTCGCCTTTTTCTATAATGTCACTATTTGTTAGTTATATGCTCTCCATAACGCCTCCTTCTGGCACTTCAAATACTTTTGTATCAGGAATAGACTTCAGGAATTTAAAATCAGAGAATATTCGTTTATAATTGGTGTTCTCTTCACCCATCGCCCCATCTTTCCATGCGAAATTTCGCATGCTACCAGGCATCATAATACCATTAATGCTCTGATAATCGGAGTAAATTTTCGCACTATTTATTCCAGCATTTTCTTTGTCGAAAAATGATACGGAATAAGTCAAAATCTCTAAAAGTGAAGTGCTAGGGTCTATGTATAAATAGTAAACATCTTCTGGAGTTAATCCTATTTCAGAACCAAAAGTAACTTTCAGTGTTTCGTATGCTTTTTCATTTATGGTGGTTTCTCCATCGTAAAATACATGGACACCATTATCTTTTAAAACAAAAGGAATAGCCACAAAGTAAAAATCTAGGTTATAGTAAAAGGCTGCCGATTTACCGGGTACTTTTTCTGCGTTTGGAAGAGACCAAGCAACTTTTCCATCAAAACCAATTTCGAAGTCTTCGGCTTTAGTGTATGTTCGTCTATCCTGTAGCTGCGTAATTTGATATAGCGACTTACCACTATTTAGTAAGTTATATGATAAGCCTTCAAAGCTGTTCCAAGTATCAAGACCACCATGAGCTGCAACGGTTTTGTCTAATAGTTCTTGTCCTTTTATTTCTTCTGGACTAAGGTTTTTTTCTTGCGTTTGTTTATTTTGACAAGACAATATGGCAAGCGTGAATATTGAAAATAAGACGTATTTGATTGAAGTTAACATTTGGTTTTAGGAATAAATTGGTAAAAGAATAAGAACGGTATATTTATGTCAAAGGATTTGCTAAGAATGACTTTTGTATCCGAATCTTGTTTTTCTGATAATTAATATTTGGAAACTATTATATTCACATCGATTAAATTAGTAAATAGGCAGATTTAAACTCAAAATGTCCGATTTAGAATCATTGTTTCAGTTTATTCATCATATCTCGCCTATATCTGCTGAGACCCAAAAGGCGTTTGAAAAACTTTTTAAGCAGAAGCATTTGAAAAAAGGAGAGGTTTTCATTGAAGCAGGCGTTTATGCCAGAGAAATGGGATTTCTGAAATCTGGAATTCTACGAGCATTTTATAGAACTGCAGACGGTAAAGAATATAACAAACACTTTTTTCATGAACCCTGTTTTATTGGCGGTTACGCTTCTTTTATTTCTGGCCAGCCAAATCAAATTATTCAGGAAGCACTAACAGATTGTGAGATTTGGGTAGCAGATTATATTAAACTGACAGATTTGTACGATAATCACCCTGACTTAGAAAGGATGTCGAGAAAGCTGGCGGAGTATTTTTTTGTTCAAAAAGAGCAGCGTGAGCTTGAAATTGTACTCTTAGATGCTGATGAAAGATACGTTATTTTCCAAAAGCAATTTTCCCATTTAGAACAACAAATTCCTCAATATCATATTGCCTCTTATTTAGGTATTACCCCCACTCAGTTAAGTAGAATTAGGCGAAAGCGGTGATTTCTTTACATATGTAAATGTGCAGCAAATATCAAGACTCGATATTGCAGCATGAAAAAGACATTTACCATTCTGATTTTATACAGAGCCTCTCATCTTTGGCTTAGCCTTACCCGAGAAGAATGAGCAGACGTAGTTGAAAAGGAAATAGCTCTTTTGCTAAATAAATTTAGCAAAAAGCTACATGTTCGTTTTTTTGATAGTGAAGCGTTTCATGCCGAAACCTCCGATTTTATCATTATAGAGTCTGCGGAGCTAAACGACTACTATTATTTCATGGAACATCTTAGAGATACCAGCCTTTTTGGTAAACCTTATATTGTATTAAATGATATAATCATGGGTCTTGAAAATGGGTTTAAAAATTTTGAAGAAAATGAAGCTAAGTAAAAACAAGGTTCTAATAACGGGTGGTAGTAAAGGAATTGGTCTAGCCATGGCTCAAAAGTTTTTGGCTTTAGAGAATGAAGTCATCATAGTAGCTAGGAATTTAGACGGCTTAAAAAGTGTACAAAAGGAGCATCCTAAGCTTATAATTTATCAATCTGATTTAACTCAGCTTGAAGCGATGGCAACTTTAGTCACTTTTATGAAGAGAGAGCATCCGGACTTAAATATCTTAGTCAATAATGCTGGGATACAGCATAACTATAGTTTTTTAGAAGAAAGTGATCTGCCAAGCAAGATTGAAGAAGAGTTTCGTATCAATCTTTTAACGCCTATCCATCTGATTACAGCTTTGTTGCCAGTATTAGAGTCGAATGAAAACTCTGCTATTGTAAATGTAAGTTCAGTCTTGGGGATTGTGCCAAAGGCAAATGCTGCAGTTTACTGTGCTTCAAAGGCGGGTTTACATATTTTTAGTCTATCGTTTCGATATCAATTAAGGAAGACAAAGCTTTTTGAACTAATTCCACCACTTGTAGACACACAAATGACTGCTGGGAGAGGGACTGGGAAGATTTCGCCAGAGTCTTTGGTAAATACATTTTTCAAGAGCTTTGAAAACGATAATTACGAGATTAGCGTTGGCAAAGTAAAACTGCTCAGACTAATCAATAGGATCAGCCCGAGCATAGCTGATAGAATAATGAAAACTAATTATAAATCTAGTCCTAAAAAGGGATAAGGATTAAGACAAACGGATTTATAGTGTTCTAAATCACTTTCTGAACACACCCCGGGGAAATCTCCCACATGACCTTCCATGGTATTCATCACCTGAAAGTGTACGTGCGGCGGCCAGTTGCCGTTTTCTGGAAAAGAGCCAACTTCTGCAAAATGCTCTCCTTTTCTTATCACTTTTCGGTTTTTTAGTCCTTCTAACGATGCTAAGGAAAGATGCCCAAAAAGGTAGAAGGTTTTAGTAGCCATAGACCTTAAAATAATGGTAGGACCATAATCACCATTTTGAGCATTGTTTTTGAAGCTGTGAATAGTACAGTTTTCTGGGCAAAAAAGAGGGGTATAAGCATCCATCCAGATATCGACACCTAAATGATGTGAACGCTGTTTGTCACCTTGAAAGTGACTTTTTTGATTATAGACCACTCTGTTTTCCAACCAGCCACCGAGGCCTACTTTAACATTAGCTTGCTTTAATTTGTCAGAAACGTATGTATTAAAGGCTTCTATATCTTCAAAGTTTATCGTTTCTAATGCTTTGTTTTCTTTGGTAAAGTCCAGTTGGAGGTATTGACCAGGCTTAAGGTCGAAAGGCGTAATGCTAGCGTACATATTTCTAAAAAGGAACCCATTTAAATTTGATTACAAAGATTCAGAATAAGTATTTAAAACTTAAAGGAATTTCTGCATTTTAATATCGGACCTAGCATACTGGCTGTTGCCTAAATCCACCTGCTCGAAGCCTGCTTTTATATAAAGAGAAATAGCAGACTTTAAGATAGAATTGGTATAAATAATAAGTTTTTGTGCTCTTAAAATCTCCGCATGAGTGATGGCATGTAAAAGCAATTGTTTTCCAATTCCTTTGCCTTGGAAACTTTCATAAACCGCCATTTTACCTAACTCGTAGGTGGTGTCGTTGATTCTTAATAAAGAAACCGTACCAGCTATTTTGTCTTGATAGCTGGCTAAAAAGACGTAACCGCCCTTTTCCAAAATTTCGGTTTCAGGATTATTGAGCTGAGTGATATCTGAAGGCTCTAAGTAGAAATACTTTTCTAACCAAGCCACATTCAGGTCTTTGAAATGATGTTTGTTTTCGTCGTTAAGACTTATGATTTTCAGCATATCGGTAGATTTTGAAGAATGTATTTAGTCTCTTTTAGTTCCTCTTAGTACATCTATACCTGATGGGAGTGGGTTTCCTGACGTTCTTCTAAAGCTTACTACTTGTCCTATATGCCAGAGGGCATCTTCTATAGGGCCATTAATGATATTCCAAAATGGGCTTTCAGAATTACCTTTAGCACTTTCAAAAACTAACTTTTGATTTTCAGGGTCTAGTTCATGTCCTCTTAAATATTTTGAGGCTTCTTCTAGTTTGAAGAGTGTTTTAGTTCTTAATTCTTCAAAGTTATTTGGCGTTATACGCTTTGAGGAATTAGTAGAAACACCCAATATGGCGTTTCTCGTCATATCTGTTAAATCATATATGTGATTTAGAGTTTCTAGGGTACTTCTTCTCTTGTCGCCATCTGGGCTATATTCTAAATCTTTTTGCTCTAGTCCAAAGGTGGCCCAATAATATCTAAAGCCAAGACCATCAATCATTCGAGCTAAGAGGTGACTGCTAGAATAGCTTTCTGGAGCATCTGGAATTTGATAGAAATAATCTGTCTTTTGTGACATGCTGTTAAAGTAGGAAATGCAAAAGATTAGAAGGAGAAGTTTTTTCATTTTTAAGTGTTTGGGTAAGGACATTTTATCTTTTTCAATAGTTGCTTGAATTCTTTAGAAAGTAGCGGTGAGCTGCCGAAAATTATCTGTGCCAAAGCAAAAGAGCCTAACACTTTGCAAGTATTGGGCTCTTTTTTTGATGTTAACGGGTGTGTTTAATAAGGATAATTTCTGCTATTCAGATTCTAATTGAAAGAATATGGGCATGGTGAAGTAAACATTTACTGGCTTCCCGCTTTGGAACCCAGGCTTCCATGTTGGCATAGTATCCAGTATTCTTAGGACCTCTTCATCTGTGCCGTAACCTAAACCCTTAAGTATCGAATAGTCTCCAATCGACCCATCTTTTCTTACTACGAACTTTACAAAAACTCGTCCTTCAACTTTGGCCCTTTGTGCCGCGGCTGGGTACCGAATTTCAGAATTAATAAACTTGTAAAGTTCACTGACTCCACCGGGGAACTCGGGATTTTCTTCTACCGCTGTGAATATTTCACCTGCGGTGGTAGGCTGAAGTTCTGAGTCGTTATCTACGCAGGCAGCAGCCAAAACCATCATACCCATAAATAAGGGTGCAATTAACCCGTACTTTAGTAAAGCCGTTGTCCTCGACTTTTCTTTAGTGAGCATTTGTAGTCGCGTTTTTAAGATAGACTGATTAAAAAAGTTATTAATAAGTACATTCGTATTGGTTTTAAAATGAGAACCCACCAGAATCTGTGCATAGGCTTTTTTAGAGCCTAATATTTGAGCAGCTTGTTCATCTGCCAAATACTCGTGTACCAACTTAATTTCTTTTTGCATGAAATGAGCTACTGGATTAAACCAGCAAATCACCCCTAAAAGCTCAAACCAGAAGACATCCAAAGAGTGATATGCCCTGCTGTGCACCTCTTCATGATTTTTTATGGTTTGGTAGTTTTCTAAGTTCTTATCAATAAATATCTTTCCAAAAACAGAGAAGGCCTGTCCTTCTAGATTCTTAATGCGGAAAAGCTGCTGAAGCTTAAAAAGACCAATACTAAAACGCAATAAACCAAAGCCAAATCCGAAGAAATAAATACTAGCCAATAGTAAATTCCAGTTCCATGTAGGGCTTTCTGAAAGGTTGTCAATGGTAAACTCTTGTAATGGAATGACAGCCACTGCGGTGGAGACTTGTTCTGTCAATGACCATGATTGAATGATGCCCATTTGTAAGAAAGGTACTCCAAACGATAAAATGGAAGCCATCATCAGGTAAGCCCTATTGGCATTATAAAAGGTTTCTTTTCTAAGTACAAACCAATAGAATGCGAAGGTGATAATAAGGTATAAATTTACCTGAAGGAGATAATTAATCCAGTTCATAAGTTTAGTATTATTTCAGTGTGAGGCATTTTTTATAATGAAATGCCTGGTTATTACTGTCAATTCATCTAATCTTTCATCTTTTCAATCAATTTCATGATGGCATCCGCCTCTTTAATGTCAATTTTTTGTTCTTCCACAAAATAAGACACCATTTGACCTACACTGCCATTAAAATAACTCGACATGAGTTTATTAGACGCAAATTTTCGGTATTGGTTTTTACTTACCAATGGAAAATATTCATAGGTTTTTCCGTAGGCTACATGGTCCACAAAACCCTTTTGCTCAAGAATCCTTACAATGGTAGATACCGTGTTATAAGCAGGTTTTGGAGTGGGTAACCTTTCGATAATATCTTTTACAAAGGCCTTCTCTAGTGTCCAGAGTTCCTGCATTATTTCTTCTTCCGCTTTTGTTAAATCTCTTAATTCCATTTCACGTGTTTTTTTATATCGATATTCGAAGATAGAACTAATTCATTAGTTTACAAACTAATAAATTAGTTATCTTGGTGTTTTTGTGTTTTAATATTTTGAAGCCATTATAATATGGTCTAATCATCTGCTGTCGATAGGTTTGACGGATGGCTAAGTTAATATCGATATATTTTTTACTATTTTTGACCAAATACAAACTAAAAAACTAAGCCTATTTTATATGAATTCAAACGAGAAAACTCTTTTCGGGCAACCGATGGGACTTTATGTCCTGTTTTTTACAGAGATGTGGGAGCGATTCAGCTACTACGGTATGCGTGCCATTCTTCTTTTATTCTTGCTAGACTCCATAAATGGTGGTCTGGGATTAGATACAGGAGATAGTGGTGCTGTTTATGGTCTTTATACCGCATCTGTTTATTTGCTGTCTTTACCAGGAGGTTGGGTTGCAGATAATTTAATAGGTCAGAGGAGGGCTATTTGGTATGGTGGTCTTACCATTATGATTGGTCATATTGTCTTGGCTTTTCCGGCTGGGCAGCCTATTTTCTTTTTAGGCTTAGCAGTAGTGGCTTTTGGTACGGGTCTTTTAAAACCAAACATTAGTACCATCGTAGGTGAGCTTTACCCAGAAGGTGGAGGAAGAAGAGATGCTGCATTCTCTATATTCTATATGGGTATTAACCTAGGTTCTTTCTTAGGAATTACCATTGTGGGTTATTTAGGTCAAAAAGTAGGTTGGCATTATGGTTTTGGAGCTGCCGCCGTGGCCATGTTTTTAGGACTAGTTGTTTATAAGATATTTGGAACCAAATATTTGAAAAACCTAGGTATGGAAGTCAAAGTGAAAGAAAGCAGTGTAGGCTTGGACGGTAACCATGTGAAAGCCGGCAATATTAAACTAACATATACTTTTATAGCTATTTTTGTTGCTTTGATGGTTTTCTTTGCAAGCAATGGCACTTTCATTTGGACGGGTAAATCGGAGGTTGTTCAGTCTATAGGTATCATTATAGCTACTTTATTGCCGTTTTATTTCTTAAACATGATTTATGCTTCAGGCTTAAATAAAGTGGAGCAGAAAAGGGTGGCCGTATTGGTGGTATTGTTTATCGGTGCCGTTACTTTCTGGGCAGGTTTTGAGCAGCAAGGTTCTACTTTACAGATTTTTGCCGATAGGCATTCAGAACTGCCATTTGGTATGCCATCTAGTTGGTTTCAGAATTTCAATGCCATTTTCATTCTAATGTTTGCACCTGTTTTAGGAGCATTATGGATATGGTTTGATAAGAAAAATATCAATTATTCCACTCCCGCTAAATTTGGAACGGCCCTTTTATTCTTGGCTCTTGGTTTTTATGTCATGGTTTTGGGTTCTAAAGTGGCCGTAACGGGAGCAAAAGCATCAGCCATGTTTTTAACGCTGACTTTCTTCTTTCACACCATTGGTGAGTTATGCTTAAGTCCGGTAGGTTTAAGTGCTTTTACCAAACTAGCACCAAAGAAGTTTATGAGTCAGCTGATGGGGATATGGTTTGTGGCCACTTCCATGGGGAATCTGATTGGTGGGCTTTTTACAGGAGGTTTTGATGAAGAAAACTTAGCTCAAATGCCAGAATTATATATGATGGTGGTTTGGTCGTCGCTTATTATAGGTGTTATTATTTTATTGCTTTCTAAGCCAATTACCCGACTTATGGGTGGCGTGAAGTAAAACAACATACCGTTTTAATAGATTTATTTATGGCGTTAAGGATAGGATAATGGTATAAACTGTTATCCTATTTTGCCTTTTAAACATTTAGATTTCAAATGAATATTACAGTTAGAGAAGCTCAAAAAGATGATGTGACGGCCATGATGGCACTTGTAAAAGAGCTGGCCGTTTACGAAAAAGCTCTGGAAGAAGTAAGCAATACAGAGGAAGAAATGCTTAAAGATGGTTTTGGTCCAAATCCTATTTTTGGGGCATTTGTGGCTGAGACGGAGAAGGAGATTATAGGTATCTCTATCTATTATTATAGATATTCAACATGGAAAGGAAAGCGGATCTACTTGGAGGACATCGTTATTAAGGAGTCTTTTAGAGGCCACGGTGGTGGTAAATCATTATTTGATGCCACCATAGAAAAAGGGAAGAAAGAGGGTTGTACAGGAATGATGTGGCAAGTGCTGGATTGGAATAAATCTGCTATTGGTTTCTATGAAAAGTACGGAGCCAAGTTTGACGAAGAATGGGTGAATTGTCATTTGGATTTTAAGAGGTAACATGGCTTAGATGTTTCCTTTAAAATGTTAAATAATTTGCTTTATATAAGGAGTTTGGGTTGATTTATGAAAGAAAACTATCTGCCAATGAAAAAGCTTAACCTTCTTTTGTTTTTTGTAAGCTCGGTGGCCATGGCTCAAATTCCTTATACTCAAAAGGAATCTTTGATGAAGGAATTTCAATATGGAAGTCCAATGAAAC